>NZ_JAMXSJ010000047.1:0-17799 GCF_024124725.1 Halomonas sp. Ps84H-12
TGCGGCGACTGGCGCGGAACTTTATGTTGGGCATGGCACTGTCTGGGTGAATGGCGATAATGGCTATATTGCCATGCAGGTCAGTGGGTTAGAAGTGCTTCCGGGGGCCGGTCTCACGGATTCAGGGGACTGCCAATGGCCCTGGCCGCGCACAGCATGACCACGCCATAGCTGATCACGATGGTCAGCGACGAGCCCAGTTGCAGGGGCCATACGCGACGCTGAAACAGCCCCCGGCGCAGGTCGCGCCCCAGGCTTTGGCACCAGCGCGGTAGCGCCAGCCGTTGGCGACGCACCCAATGTATCAACAGCGCAAGCCCCGCCATGCCCAGCAGGGCACCAGCCGCCAATGACATCAACACCACAGGCCCCAGCGCAGCGTGCCACATTGGCGATGCCAGCAGTGCTGCCAGCGTCAGCAGCGCCACGGCCACCTGACCAGACGCGCGCTCGATCACCACCGCCCGCCAGGCGCTGCCACGGGAAGTAGCCTGGCCCGCATGGCGGTGCGCGCGCCCGGCATCTCCCAGCACCCCGCCTGGCAGCAGCTGATTGACCAACAGCGCCAGGTAGTATTCACGCAGGGCGTAGCCAAAACGCAGCGGCACGCCGATCAGCTCCGCCGTAAGCTGCCAGCGCCACGCACTGAGCATGACCTGCAGCACGCTGATGGCCAGCGCCAGAGCCATCCAGCCCAACGAGAAGCGCTGCACTTCGGCCATGATATCGGCAGGTTCGACCCACAAGGCGACCGCCAGCAGCAGCATGCCGCTGACCAGGCAACGCCGTACCCAGGGCGCACGCAAGCCGCGCGCGAACACCCTGCTACCCTGCCACCGCTGGCAGCGCCAGAAGATCGTGATGGCCTACCCACACACCCCATTGGCCACGCTCCACGGCGTCCAGCCTGGCCGTGCGCCATTCGGCAATACGCGTGGCCGCTTCCGGCGCCTGCTCCGTGGCGGCGGCGGCCCAGCCCTCTATCAGCGAGCGAATCAGCGGCTCATGGGTGGCGTCTCCTGCGGCCAGTTGCCAGGGCGTGGCAGCCTCTTCAAGGCTATACCCCCGGCGTTTGAGCGCCTCCACGAGCGCCGCATGGGCGTAGCCTCCCAGCGCCTCGCCCAGCCCCTTGTCACGCTGCTGGTGGGCATTGAACAGGCCCCGTACGAAGCGATCTTCGGGGTGATCGAGTGGCTGGTGCTCCGCATCGATGAAGCACCACTCCCCCGTCACGCTGAGACTGACCAGCAGCGCCTGCCGCTGCTCGGCGCACTGGGCGGCCAGCGCATCGAGCCACGGCTGGGAGACCAGATCGATGAGCGCCGAGGCACTGACCACATCGGCTTCCAGCAAGGCAGGGTGCGCCAGCGTCGCCAGCGAGGTGCAGTGGGTTGCCACCTGGACGGGCTGGCCACGGGCATCGTGGAGCTGCATGGCACGGCCACGGGCTTCCTTGAGCAATTCAGGGTCGTGGTCGAACAATGCCCAGCGCTGAGGAACGCTCAGCCGGGGCACCAAAAACTGTACGTTGCTGCCCCGCCCACAGCCCAAATCTGCCAGGGTGACGCTGTCACGGTTGGCCAGCCAGGCATTCAAACCTGCCACCAGCGCGCTGCTGCGCGACTGGCTATCCACACGCTCGCGCTGGCTGAGCCAACTGGATGCAAATTGGCTGCCTGCGGGCATGTTCGGCGCGGCCCCCATGTTCAGCGCGCTGGCAAACTGGGCACCCGCCCCCTGCCAGTCATTGAGCTCTCCGCGTGCGACCGCAGCGCCTGCCCGCAGCGCCGTGCGTAGTGTCTGGTCGCGACAGAACTGCTCCAGCGCCGCCTGCAATGCGGGCACATCGCCAGGCGCAACGCTCAAGCCAGCGCCTTCGGGTAGCGTATCGCGCAGGGCGCCACCGGTGGTGGTGATCACGGGCAGGCCATGGGCCAAGGCTTCGGTCACCACCATGCCGTAACCTTCGTACCAGGAAGGCAGTACCAGCGCGTGAGCCTGGTGATAGGCAGCTTCCAGGGTGGCGGCATCACACTCACCGTGCAGCGCGATGCGCTCGCCCAGGTGATGCTCTTCCACGCGCTGGCGAACGCTGGCGCTGAACTCGGCGTCTCGCTCGGCACCATAGCAGTCACACTGCCAGGGCAGATGGGTCAGCCCTGCCAGCGCCTTCACCAGCACGTCCTGCCCTTTGCGCGGCGTCAGGGTGGCAACGCACAGCAAGCGCAGGGGTTCACCCTCACGCGGCGCCGGGCTGATAGGGGCATGCGCCACGCCAGGCTCCACCACGCTGATCGGCGCAGTGAGCGGCACGGCGTACTGCTCGGCCAGCGCCGTCAAACGTCGCGCGGTGAAACGGCTGGTCACGATGATACGCGCCACGCAGCCAAGTCCCGTCAGCTCACTGCGGTGCAAATGCTGCTGCTCATCGCTGGACAGCCCCTGCTCATCCCCCAGCGGGTGATGCAGCAGCGCGGTCAGGTCCAGCCTGTCGGCATGTCGTGCGACCACGTTGGGCAGCGCACCTACGGCCAGGCCATCGAGAATCACTCGGGCGCCTGACGTTTGCTGCTCCAGCGCGTTGGCCAGGGCGCTCGCCGCGACCTCATCGGCCAGCGGGAAGCGCCCTTCCAGGCCCACCACCGTCACCTGGTGGCCCTGCTCGCGCAGCGCCTCCACGATACGGGCATCATAGAGATAACCGCCGGTACGCTGGCCAGGGTCGCCGGCCACGATCAGGGTAAATCGTTGGCTCATAGCTCGCCTTCGTAGCTTGCCCAGGCCACATGGGATTCATGCAGCTTGATTTCCATGCGGGTCAGCCCCTTGGCAGTCTCTCCCATCCTGCCGCCACGAATCGCTTCGGCCAGCTGATCGAAAATCACCTTGGCCATGAATTCGGTGGTGGTGTTCTGGCCGGTAAACTCGCTCACTTCGTCCAGGTTGCGGTAGTTGTAACCCGCCAACACTTCCTTGACGGTTTCACTGGCCAACCCGATATCGATGACCAGCCCATCCTCATCCAGCGCGGGGCGCTGAAAGATGATATCCACCACATACGTTGCCCCATGGGTACGCTGCGCAGGGCCGAAGATCTCCCCTTTGAAGCTATGGGCAATCATGAAATGGTCGCGAACACATAAACGGTACATGGCAACTCCTTGGGTTATTCAGGTTCATCCTGAACGGGGTAACGAATGCGATGGCACAATGCCTTGCTGCCCGGGCCAAACAACGCCGGCGCCAAGGCAGGCAAGTCCATGAAATTGCTCTCACCGCTGATCAAGACATCCAGCGTCGGATCGGCCAGCAGGCGCAACGCCAGGGCCAGGCGACGCTGGTAGTTCCAGCGAGGTTGCAGCTTGGCAGGCAGCTGGCCCACCAATGACATGGCCAGGCGAAGGCCCTCAGGATGACCGCTGGCATGAATCACGCAATCCTGATCCGCAGGGGCCTGCTCCGGCAGGGCAAACGGCACCCCCAGCGCATCGGCCAACGCCTCACGCTCGCCATTGATATCGATGAGCTGCACCTGCACCCCAGCAATACGCGCGCATAAGTAAGCCACCAGCGCACCCACGACGCCGCCGCCCACGACACATACCCGCTCACCCAGCATGGGGTTGGCATCCCACACGCCGTTGATGGCGGTTTCCATGTTGGCGGCCAGCACCGCCCGGTAAGCCGGTACGTCAGCGGGCACCGGCACCACCATGGTGGCCGGGACGATATAGCGGTCCTGGTGGGGGTGAAGACAAAATACGGTCTGGTCGACCAGCGCCTGAGGGCCATGGGTCACGCGGCCTACGCTGCAATACCCGTATTTGACAGGGCCAGGGAACTCCCCCACCTGAAAGGGCGCGCGCATACGCTGGGTCTCGCTGCTCGGCACACGGCCATGAAACACCAGCGACTCGGTACCTCGACTGACGCCGCTGTAAAGCGCACGCACACGCACATCGTTCTGGCCCATGGCAGGGAGAGGTTCGGACTGGATTGCACCGTGGCCTGGGCGAGTGACCCAAAAGGCCTGAGCGGTATCAGGCACTGACATGACATTTCCTTGTCGTTGAAGCGCAAGCTCCCTGCGTTGACCCAAGCCTTTGCAAGAGTTGGCGACTTTTCAAGGGCTAACCTATAGCTTAGCTTAGCTTAGAAAAGAAAACGGTCTATTAACGTTTATTAACCTTCGTGACGTGGCTCGACAGCTGACCACGAAAGCACAAGCAGCGCGCCATATCTATACAATAATGATACATTGATAAATTATTGCACCACCAATTTCAACTGCGGATGACGCTGCCGCTTCGAGAGCCTTCATGCCCCCAGCCTCACACACTTCGGAATCGCCACCCTTCAATCGGCTTCATAGCGGCCTGGAGCTGCTGCTGGGGGGCCTGTTACTGGGCGGTTTGGGATGGCTCATGGGTCCGCTCATGGCGAGTGCCGCCAACTGGTGGTTAGCCGTCGGCTTACTTATATGCCGTGATGAGCGCGCTAGTGCTGTTGTTTTGGCCCTACGGTGCGCTGGGCTGGGCGAATAGAGTCACCCTCGGGCGTGGCGTACTGGTGGCACTGGTGGCTGGCGCCCTGGTGGGCGGCGCCTTTCAACAGGCCATTGGGCTATGGCTGGGTGTCGCCGTGATTGCCCTGCTGCTGGACGGCGTGGACGGCTGGATTGCCCGCCGCACCCACAGCCACTCGCCCTTTGGCGCACGCTTTGACATGGAGCTGGATGCCCTGCTGATCCTGCTATTATGCCTGGCCCTGATGCGCGCAGAAGCCCTGGGCCCCTGGGTATTGCTGATTGGCGCAATGCGCTATCGCTTCGTGGCAGCAGGATGGCTGCTGCCCTGGCTAGAGGCGCCGTTGTACGACAGCTTCCGCCGTAAACTGATCTGTGTCTGGCAGGTCACGGCACTCCTGTTGGCACTGACTCCCTTCACCTCCCCTCTTTACGCCAGCCTGCTGGCCCTGGGAGCCCTGCTCAGCCTGGCTTACTCCTTTGGGGTAGACGTATGGTGGCTGTATCGACGGCGTCCGCGTCGTTGATGCTCATGACGAATAGCGCCAGGCTCACCATTGGATTCATAGAATACCGCAGCACTTTGGACCGCAAGATAGAAGCAGGAGGGACAGCGCCGGTACCCTCTATGCTCCACCGCCCAAAGTGATCCTGGGTTTTACGGTCCCACTTCCCACCATATCGACCGCTTCAAACGGTGCTCCTGACTAGCGCACGCAGCACACTGCTTCCAATAAATTCTTTTTAGCTTTATCTTTGGAACATTTTGAGATATAAGACGGGGTTTTAATGCAGCCTAAGACAGTGGGCGTCAGTTTGGTGGTGTGCTGGGGCGTATTGATCGCGATCGCTTTTTGGCTATTTGCCTATAAAGACCTCCGTCTATTTGCTGATGATGAGGTGTTCGCCCGCTTTCCAGAAGAAGTGGCCAGCACTGCGATCAGCACATCTCCCCTGCCGGAGAATGCCACAGGGCGGCTTGTGAACTTCTGGAACCCGGACTGTCGCTGCAGTCGCTTTAGCCAAGCGCACATTGAAGAAATCATGCAGGCCTACGCAGGCCAAGGTATTGAGTTTGTCGTGGCAGTGCCCAGGCAAAGCTTAGTTGATCAAGCGTTAACCACGTTTCCCAAGGCATCAAGTGCCGTGGTGGTTGAGCAGCTAGAAGGGCTAAGCACGCCATCGGCGGCTGTCTTTGACGCTCGGAGCACGCTGGTTTACTTCGGGCCATATAGCGATGGCGCCTTTTGTACCAGCGGTGGCAGCACGCCCGTTGAGCTTATTCTCAATGACGTGGTGGCTCCTGGCGAAGTAGCGCCGTGGCTGAACCTGTCTGCCTTTGGTTGCTACTGTGACTGGCCGACAGCACGCTCCTAATGACCGCACCGATAACAATGCTATCTTTCGATAGAAATGAGGAAGCGAAGCAATGCAGCTGAACACGCTTGAGCACGATATTTTTCGCGACCAGTGGGACGATGCCAGCCGACTGATGTTTAAGATACTCATCGCCCAAGGCCTGCTCGCGCTTGCGCTGGCAGGCTGGTATAGCACATGGCTGGAAGTTGCCGTCATCAGCCTGCCCACGGTGCTACTGGGCGGCTACTTAACCTATACCCAAGGAGCCGCGCTTCTCACTCGGCTATATATGAGCGCTGCCTTTATGGTGATGACGGGGCTACATATTCATCAGACGCATGGGCTCGTTGAAGTACACTTTGGCCTGTTTGTACTGCTTGCCATCCTGCTCTACTACAGAGATTGGCGCGTTATCGTGGTAGCTGCTGCAGTGGCCGTCGTGCACCACCTCGGGTTTCATGTGCTGCAGACCATGAATACCGGCGTTTATTTAATGCCTGAAGCCAACCTCACTATGGTGCTTGTGCACGGCGGATACTTAGCCTTCGAAGCGGCGGTACTGGTGGTACTGGCCAACCTGATGGCTGGCGAGTATATCCGCTCGCAGAAGGCTTTAGCCCATAGCGACCAAATGGCAGTCGAATTAAAGCATCAGCGCGCGGCACTGTTGGGCGAAGTAGAGCAAGCCATTGAGAGCATAGCGGGCCTATCTGGCCGAGTGTCGTCCGCCTCGGAAAAACTGTCTTCCTCGACGGCGCAACAGGCCGCAAGCGTTGAGCAAACTACCGCGTCGCTTGAAGAGTTAAGCACGACGGTAGCTCAAAATGCGGATAACGCGCGGGAAACCGAGCACGTCGCCAATCAGGCAGTGGATGAAGCCAACGAAGGCAGCGCGGCGGTCACGCAAACGTTGGTAGCTATGCGCGATATCGCGGATAAGGTCAAAATCATTGATAACATCGCTTTTCAAACCAATCTGCTGGCGCTTAACGCTTCTGTAGAAGCCGCCAGAGCCGGTGAGCATGGCCGCGGCTTTGCGGTAGTCGCGACAGAGGTGCGTAAATTAGCCGAAGGCAGCCGACTGGCCGCTCAAGAGATTGGCGATACGTCATCCCGCTCTCTCACAACGGCTGAACAAGCCGGCGAACGCATAAAAGCGCTGGTGCCCGCAATTGAGCGCACGGCTCAGCTGGTGCGCAGCATTGCCACCAGCAGCCAAGAGCAGTCACAGGGCATTGAGCAAATCAATAAAGCAACGTACGAATTACATCAAGGCGCTCAAGACATCAACCTGCTGGCCGAGCAACTAGCCGGCACATCGTCTGAAATGGAAGAAACAGCCGTTGCCTTACAAAGAGAAACCGCCGTATAGTCGTTTCATCTAAACACCCAAGGAAGCTCTGAATAACTGACGATATTCATCAACGCTCATATGAGCCGACAAAAAATCGAAAATTCAGACACCCTTCTTACGTTTTTTTGTGTATTTTTGCCCCATACCCGCTCATTGAGTGGGATAGGGCGAGATTGCCCTATTCCCATAGGGCATCACCGAGGACGCGTTGCTCTTCACCGTGAAGAAGCTTATTGGCAGGGGCAATGTCATGGACATTGGCGGCCTTGATCTCGATGCTGCGAATCAACCCACGCTTATCGTCGACGCCTATGTGCGTTTTCATGACAAAGTGCCAAGAGCTACTTTTTTAGTCTGGTGCATTTCCGAATCCCGCTCGCCTTTTTTGTTTTTGGTGGACCCAGGCACGGAGATGATCGAGGCCTCAACAATGCTCCCTTCGCGCAGCATCAGGCTATTTTTCTCCACATAGTTATTCACTTCCTGGAACAGCACCTTGCCAAGGCAGTAGCGCTTCAGAAAATGGCGAAATTTGCGAATCGTGGTTTCGTCCTGCAATTGGTCCAGTTTCAAGCCGACCAAATTGGCGCATGGACTCGATCTCATAGACGGCGCCTTCCATCGCCAGATTGCTCAGGTTGTAAAACAACTGCATGCAATGGACTCGCAGCATGGCAGACAACGGATACATAGGTCGTCCACTCTCACCCTTGGGGTAATAACGGGCTACCTTCTTCTCCAGCTGCGTCCAGAGGATCAGTTTGCCCATCCGCTCCGGAAAGAGATTGCGGCGGGTCTTTCGCTTCTTGTTCTGGTAATCGGCTTCGGAGAATGTGTTTTAATCCATGGCAGTACTGAATCCTATGCAGTTGGCGATAACCGTATTATCGCTGATGGCAGTGACTTTCTCAGAACATTCCTAAAAAATCAGCCGCCACTCAATGACTTAGCCAAGGCCATATTTATTACTTAACGCAAACTTTATTTTTTAATCACGCGCTTGTTATCACTCTAAAACCTGATAGGATTCCGTCCATTCAAATACCCGACCCACATACTCGGGTATAGATATTCACTGGTTCTTCAGATAACGTGAGCCGTTTGCGATGACACCTGTAGCCCTGCTCTTTTTAGCGGTTTCCATGTCGGCGGATGCCTTTGCTGCGTCACTCAGCAAAGGGGCCGAATTGACCAAACCACGCTGGCGACATGCCCTGGGCATTGGCCTGATATTCGGCACCATCGAAGCGATCACCCCAGTGCTGGGCTGGGTAGCAGGCAAGGCTTCTCAACAGTATGTGGAAGCCTGGGACCACTGGGTCGCGTTTGTACTGCTGACCGCCATTGGCCTGCACATGACGTACGAAGGGCTCAAAAAAGAAGAGCAGGTAGCCCACCGCAAGCAAACGCTATGGCTGCTGGTACTGACCGCCATTGCCACCAGCCTGGATGCCATGGCCGTCGGCGCCAGCCTGGCGTTTATCGACGTGGATATCATTACCACCAGCTTGGCCATCGGCCTGGCGACCACCCTCATGGCCTCGATGGGCACCTTGCTCGACCACAAACTGGGGCACTACGTGGGCCACTGGGCAGAGCTGATGGGCGGGGTGGTGTTGATCGGGATTGGAGTGATGGTACTGATAGAGCATACCGGCGGTGGCGTTACCGGTATGCTACAGGCACTGTAACCTGCATAGCCTCATACACCTCACCCGCAGGGTAGCCCATGAGCCACCCTGCGGGTGCTCAGGAGCGATGTTCAGCGCTCATCCAGATACGCTTGCACCACTTCCCCCAACGACGCAATGGCTTCGTTGCGCGCTTCGAACGATGCGTCTGTTTCGGTGAGGTAGAACACGGCCACGGTGGGCGCCTGCTCAGGAGGCCAGATGATGGCCGTGATGGAACGAGAGCCATAGCCACCTGCACCGGTTCTATCGGCGATCACCCAATCGAAAGGCATGGCGGCACGAAACAGCCCATCGGCCACGGCGTTGCCCTTCATCCAGTCTTGCAACTGCTGCCGAGATTCCGGGGTGAGCACATCGCCCAGCACCAGCGTTTCCAGCGTGGCCAACATCGCATTGGGCGTGGTGGTGTCGCGCTCGTCCCCAGGCGTAGCTTCGTTCAGCTCGGTCTCGAAACGGTCGAGCCGCGTGACGGAATCGTCCAGGCGGCGCGCAAAAGCCGTGATGGCTTCCGGCCCGCCCAGGGCTTCCAGTATCAGGTTGGCCGCCGTGTTATCGCTGGTGGTCATGGTGGCATCGCACAGCTCGAACAGCGTCATTGGCTGGTGGCCTGCATACTGCTCGGTCACCGGCGAGTAAGTCACCAGCGCCGACTCATCGAAACTGACCTCGGTATCCGGCGCTAGCAGCCCTTCATCCACCTGCTCCAGCAGCGCGCCACACGCCAGCGTTTTGAACGTGCTGGACATGGCAAAGCGCTCGTCCGCGTTCACCTCCCAGCGCTGGCCCGTGGCCAGATCATGCGCCGCAAAGCCAATGCGCGCGTCCAGCGCCTGTTCGATACGCGCCAGCTCAGCGCTGATGGGATCGTCTTGCGCCATTGCAACAGACGAAGCGAACAGCACGCACGCAGATAGCGTGGCACGCATCCAGCGTGGTTGGCGGTGATTCATGGGTAACCTTCCTGGGCAGTAAGGGAAAATAGACAACATGAGTGTAGCGCTATTCTTACGAGGGACTAAAACGCATCAGCAGCTCCGGCGCTCCTGTGTGTTCATCCTGCTGTTCGCCCCTACGCACAAAGCCGCGCGCTTCGTAAAAACGAATGCTGGGCGTATTCTGGGCATAGACGGTCAGTTCCAGCCATGCTCTGCGGCGTTTGGCATCTTCCAGTAGCGCACTGCCTAGGCCACGGCCTTGCCCCTCTGGCTGCACGAAAATCGCGGCCAGGGTATTCTCGTAAAGGCTATAGAAGCCCATCACCTGGCCTGAGGTTTCGGCTACGTAGGTTTCTGAGGCGGGAAGGTATCGCTCCCGCATGGCATCGCGCTGGGCTTGCCAAAAGTCAGGCGCGATAAAGTCATGCGCTTGGATAGACACCGCCAGCCAAATAGCCAACACGGCCTCCATGTCGTCCGCCTGCAAGGCACGAATACGATGGTGATGTGAGTGAGCGTGCATGACATGCCTACTGAAGCCGAGCGATCTTGAAATCACACTTGTTGACATAAAAGTGGATGCAGCGCTTTTCGAAGTACGGCGTGTGGGTCACCCATACCCGCGTGGCGGGGTACGCCTGCTCGATAGCTTGCCAGGCACGGTAGCCCCCCACGCCCGAGGGAGTTGGGCAAAAGGTAGAACAGGTCCAGAGCATTGCGCTGGGTCGATGCCTCCAGGGTGACAATGGCACCGCCCACTTTCTCTCCATCCAGAAGGATGTGATGCACCACGGCATCGGGGGGCGGTCAGGGATTGGTCGATATCGTCATCCGATGGAATCAGACCCGGCTCTACCGCACCAAAGGCCTCTTCCACGGCCACGCTGAACGAGGCCTTGAGTTCTTGCTTGAATGCATCGAATGTCGAAGCGTCGGCCAGCGCCAACGTGACGTTAGAGGAGTGTTCCATGGCAGTGCCCATCCGCTTAACGAGATTATCCATCAACCGCTTAGGCTAACCGCTGCCAGGACGTTTTGCCATCCTGCGCAGCCCCTACAGCCCCGCTTCAACGCTGAATTTCGGTCACGACCTCGGTCTTGACGGAGTTGGCGATAAAGCACTTTTCATGGGCGGCGTGATGGAGCTGTTCGAGTGTCTCGACAGAAGGTGCTTGCGCTGCAAACAGCGCTTTGGGCCGCAGTGTCACCCTGGTCATGGCAATTTTCCCGTCGCTGCCCTTCTCCATCACCCCCACGGCGTGGTCCACGTAGCTTTCCACGATCAAGCCCTGCTGCGCGGCAAGGGCCAGAAAGAACAGCATATGGCAGCTGGAAAGCGAGGCCACGAACGCCTCTTCCGGGTCGACGTTGGCTTCCACCGAATAAGGCAACGGCACCACGTGGGGCGATGACGAGGCAGGCACGCGAACACCGCCATCGAACACCCACTCGTGCCCACGGCTATAGCGCTGATCTAGAAAGGCTTCATCGGCCCCACGGGCCCAGTGGATGGAAGCGGTGTATTCGGCCATGGGGGTTCCTCGGGTTTCATCGAAAGCTGCCACCAAAGGTGGCATAGCCAGTATCTACAATGATCTCAGAATTTGCCTCGATGATCCTCTCACGGGTCACCACCAGTCCTATTTTTGCAAGCTCATGCGTTGGTTTTTCAAATGAAGACAGCTTTCGATAAGGATCGTCTACGCTGGGTGCATGAACGGCGATGGCCTCAAACAGTCAGAACCACATCGCAACAGAAATGCCACCAGGAGAGCAAGATATGCAGACAATGGAGCTAGGCGGCGTCAGCGTTCCCCGTATCGGCCAGGGCACTTGGCACATGGGTGAGGATGCCAGGCAGCGGCAGGCTGAAATCAGGGCGCTGCGAGAAGGCCTGGATTTGGGGATGACGCTGATCGATACCGCCGAGATGTATGCCGAGGGCGGCGCTGAAGAAATCGTGGGTGAAGCCATTCGTGGGCGGCGCGAGCAGGCGTATCTGGTCAGCAAGGTTTACCCCCACAATGCCAGCATCCAGGGTGTTCAAGCCGCCTGCGAGCGCAGCCTGCGCCGATTGGGCACCGATACGATTGATCTCTACCTGCTGCACTGGCGCGGCCATACCCGCTGAGCGAAACCGTGGAAGCGTTTGAGCGGCTACGCGAGCAAGGCAAGATCCTGCGCTGGGGCGTATCGAACTTCGACGTTGACGACCTGGAAGAGCTAAACGCGCCCGCGTGCGCCACCAATCAAGTCCTCTACAACCCCGAAGCACGGGGCATCGAATACGACCTGCTGCCCTGGCAAGCCCAGCAAAACATGCCGCTTATGGCCTACTGCCCCATTGGGCAAGGCGGCGCGCTACTTCGAGACGGCACCCTGCAACACATCGCCGACAAGCACTGCGCCACCCCCGCGCAAATCGCGCTTGCCTGGGCACTGCGCCACCCCGGCGTGATCGCGATTCCGAAAGCCGTGAGCCTGGATCACCTCAAACAGAACGCTGATGCGGATAAGGTCAGGCTCGATGATGAGGACTTGGCACAGATTGATGCCGCCTATCCGCCGCCAACACGCAAGCAGGGCTTGATGATGGTGTGAGCAATCGCCTATCAACGGCTTAGCGTGGGATACGGTTCGTGGGCATCACCGGCTCAACCGCTGTTTTAAAGCGGAGAAAGCCGAACGCGGCTAAGCCAATTGGCAAACCCAATCCTGTACGCTATTCTGTACATTAACAATATCGCGTACAGGAGTACCCTTTATGGATGCCATTAGCTACACAGCCGCTAGAACCAATCTAGCAAAAACCATGGAGCAGGTCTGTGAAGACCATTCCCCTGTGATCATCACCCGGAACAAGTCGCAGTCCGTGGTAATGATCTCCCTAGAGGACTACGAGGCGCTGCAAGAGACTGCATACCTTCTGCGCGCACCAAAAAACGCACGGCGTTTGCTGGAATCCGTTGCCGAGCTGGAGCAAGGCGGTGGTCAAGAAAAGGAACTTCTTGAATGAAACTCATCTTCTCCGAGAACGCCTGGGAAGACTATCTGTACTGGCAGAAAACCGACAAAAAGATACTTAACCGAATCAACAAACTGATCAAAGAGACCAAACGAGAACCGTTCGAAGGTGTTGGCAAACCAGAGCCCCTCAAACACAGCCTCGCCGGGTACTGGTCTCGCCGGATCAACGAAGAACACCGAATAGTTTACAAAGTCACGGATGACGCTTTGCTTATCGCCCAGCTCCGGTATCACTACTGATTATGCATTAATCGTAGTGGCTCCAGAGTCTGAGGACTTTCACCACTTGCTCGTCCTCCAGTACTTGGTAGACCAGGCGATGCTGAATATTAATGCGGCGCGAATAGGTCCCCGCAAGATCACCAATTAGCTTCTCAAACGGAGGCGGCTTGTGATAAGGATCTTCCGCTATTAACGCTAACAGTTCCTGGGCTTTTGGTTTGAGTCCGCTGGAGGCCAACTTCTTTGCATCTTTCTGGACTTGCTTGGTGTAAACCAACTTCCATGTCACCAGTCCAGCTCCTCATCGCATTCCTCGACCGGGGTATCCATCCCCTCACGAATAGACTCCCGCATACCTGGCACGGAGAGCAGGTAAAGTGTTTCTTGAATGGCAGACCAGTCTTCTTCGGATACCAGAACAGCTTTGTTCCGCTTACCCATAATGACGATTGGTTGGTGGGACTCGGCGGTCTCGTCAATCAACCGATAAAGGTTGCTGCGCGCCTCAGTTGCTGTGATTCCGGCCATGACGCACCTCTTGCGTGTTTAACTTTTCACCAAGTGTACGCCTATAGGTACGTACGTCAAGACGAGCGTCCTGGCTAACGCCGAAGCGCACCGGTGACTTTGACGTAGCGAAGCAGGGACAAAGGCATCCGAGTGACGCGCCTGGTTAGCTGTTCCCAAGCATGTACGCACGAAGCTGCCGCTCCTCTCGCATGACATAGAGGACGAGAACCCGCTTCTTATCCTCACGATAAAAAATGCGACACGGTGGAACCACTACCTCCCTGTATACCGAATTAGGGAGCTCTGGAGGAATCCGTCCGGATTGGGGAAAATCTTCCAAGCGCTCGGTCTTATCGAAAACTTCTTGGACCAGATGACTTGCGGCAACAGGATTATCCAGAGCAATGTACTCAGCGATGGCATCCAGTTCTTGCAGAGCAGGCTCCGTCCAGATTACTTCAGCCATTTACTCATTTTCTCCCTGGCCTCACTTTGGCTGTACGTTCTTCCCTCAAGTACAGCACGCTCTCCCCGTGAGAGCCCCTCAAGCAGCTCAAGTCGGCGCTGCATAAACTCGTAATCCTGCACATCGACAAGATATGCCGATGGCTGACCATGCTCCGTGATCAGTATCGGCTCTTTAGACAAGTGCAGATCTGCCAGAATCTTTGTGGCTTGGCGCTTGAGGTTCGTAACAAGCTCAACTTTCATGGGCTCACCCTAAATCAGACTGATAGTGACACTATAGTATCACTTTTCAGGTGAGGCAATCACAGCTAACGCCAGCCAGCATGCGCGGCTACGGAATGTAGGCGAAGCCGGAATGTAGTAGCCGTCGCCGTGCCTGGCCTTGTTAGGGCCTTTGAATAGGGATAGCATAATCGTATCGTCATTTGCGGAGGCTCCATGACTACCGAAACATTAGACCACCTACGCTCCCAGATCTCGACTCTCTCCGAGTCGGAACGTGCAGCGTTGGCTCGCGAGCTCATAATGAGTCTGGACGGCCCCCGTGACGACTCGGTAGAACAGGCGTGGAACGATGAAATTGTTCGCCGTGTGTCCAATGTCAAAAGCGGAAAAGCCACGCTGCTCAGCCGTGAAGAATTTCGATCAAAGATGAGAGCGAGGTTGGGCCAGTAACAGTGCGAAAGGTAAGGATACTGGAAGAGGCCTCGCAGGAAGCGATAGAGGCAGCAGCATGGTATGAATATGAGCAGCCTGGACTCGGAGCCGAGTTTTTCGCTGCTGTTGATGCAGCCATCGACGTTATTGAAGAAGACTTCCTCCCTTTATCACCTCTCCCCAAAGAAGCCGGCGATACCGGTGCAAGACGCCTGATTCTGGAGCGCTTCCCATACGATATAGTCGCCATTGAACTGCCAGAAGAGGCTATAGTCATTGCGGTTGCCCACCATTCCCGAAAACCTGGCTATTGGCTGGGACGCAGTAAGCCCTAACGATGAGGTAACCGGCGCCGGAGCGCAACGGAGGGAACCAAAAGCGGCACGCTTTTAGGGTCCGGTTGTCCGCTTGGTTAACTGATTAATCTGCCCGAATTATCGCCGTAACTGCTGACTCTGGAACCTTTATCTTGCCTCCGTGGGACCAGCCTTGGTATTCCCATCTGGGATCTGGGCCAATACCCACTAGTTCACCGCTAACGAGATCGGGGGCGCATTCTTCGACAAGGATATAGAAGTCTGTGGACCCGCCCGAATCGTCACGGTGTCATTTGGTCTCGGCGGCCCCTGGTTCAATTTCGCATCGTTGCCAACAAACATTCGGCCGAATTTAGGCGGAAGCGGATTTTCAAACTCCTTGTACATGGCATATTCCTTTTGACAGTTAACACCTGAGTTAAGCCGGACCGCGCACGCGGCCGAGGCGGGTGCAACGATACCACAGCACCAAGCCGAGTCCGCGAAGCGGTCTCGGCTTGAACGAATTGTTAGGCTTGCTAGCCAGGTAGCTTTGCCGCAAGTACATCAACGTTTTCGATGGACGGGGGCTCGGAGAACAACTCACCTGCCTTTTCCATCAACGCGGCTGCGACCTTGCCGGAGAGATGGGCCTGCCGACCCGCTTCATCCGGGAAAGCATCAAAGATTCCGAAAGTGCTTGGTCCAAGGCGAATGCCAAACCACGCAGTAGTGTCAGGCTCCTCATTGACGATGGGAAGGCCACTCACAAGGAAGTTCTCAACCTCTTTCTCTTTTCCGGGTTTCGCTTCAAGGCGAACGAACAAGGCTACTTTGACCATGGCATGTCTCCGGTTGTTAAAACGACATCACGATGCGCGATGTTCTCTTGCAAGTCTAACGCGAAGCTTTGCGGCAGGTTTGGAACCGCGCAGCGGTGGAAAAACTGTCCGACAACAGCGGCTGATTAAATTGCTATCGTTCACCTTCCAGCTCGTGCCATACCCTTAGAATAATGATGGCGCTCACATGTACGGAATAGCGAACAACGTATTTGCCAAAGACCATGTCGCGGATGGAATCCGGTACCGGTGCCATTTCAACCGGTGTTCCCATTCTGGGGAAGCCTGGTAGTAATTCGATTTTGCTAACCAGTTCTGTGGCTATCCTGCCTGCCGCAGAGGGGTTGTGAACGGCGATAAACTCCCTTAGGCGCTTCAAGTCTTCAACGGCTTCGTCGGTGTAAACCAGTTTCACTTACCTGACCTCGGCGCATCTTGCTCGTTTTCTGTTCCCCAGCTATTAAGCCAACTGTGGACCTCGCTGGCATCAACAACCTTGCCTTGGGCAGCAGACTCCATTGCCTCTAACGTTTGTTTCCACCGCTCTTGCTCAAGCTGCTGCTTTTCTATGTATTCCGACAATGCCTGGTTAATTACCCAGCCTTTGCTACGGTGTAGCCTGCTGGCGATTGCTTCCAGATGCTGTTCAACTTCTGCTTGAAGGCGAACTGTGGTGACGCTCATGACTATGCCCCTCATACCTAGTGACTACAACGTATTACAGCATAGTCTGCGAGGTTAGGCAAAAAATTTTACGCTGCCAGCATGCGCGCCTTTGGAGTGGAGGCGAAGCCGCAACGAAAAAGGCGTCGCCGTGCCTGGCCTTGTTATGCGCTGATCGCATCGGTGCGGACCTTGGTTTTCGTATAGTTTATTGGCGGATACTCGCAGTGATTTTGAAAATACCACCAAAGAAACTGTCCTTCCGCTTGGAGCAAAGAGGTTCCAGACTTTGTTTTCCCGAACTTTTCATAATCACAGAAGGCAATTTCTATCGGGCCATAACTATCTATAATCTCACCAAATTTCAGTGAATTAGCGTTTGACGTTGCATGAAGATTTGCATAGCGAAAGTATCTTGATTTAAAACTGGTCTTTGTTTGACCGATATATAGAATGCGACTTTCGCCCCGAAGACGAGGCACCGGCTTCGAGGACAAAAGAAAATAGATTATGCCTTTTGATTTTGCAGCTTCTTTAGAGCCATATACTTTTTCGAATGCACTCGTTGAAAGCTCGTCTATTTGACCTGGCAATCTAGCAAACCCATTAACGAGAGGGTATAGGTCGTCCTTAGTGAGCAAGGCTACTCTCCTCCTGCAGCTGAATGACTTGAAAGATGTGTTGATCCATCCAGCAGCCATTCAATACTCAGTTCACCGTCAGCAAAACGAACAACTCCCTCCTTCCTGGGCTGCTCATTACATTGGCCTCGGTACTGAATGAAGTCATCAAGCAGCTCAATCAAATGAAGCTTAAAGCCGGATTTTGTGACCTGATCGAATACATCTTCCTCCAGCGTCCAAGATGTGCCACTCAGGCGGTCTTCATCCTCTTCAGCGCAAAAAATCACTTCGCCTTTAACCTTTACAATCTCTGAGTGTTGCTGGGCAAGCATACCCAAGCGAGTGCTTTCAAAATCTGGATCAAAATTCGACATTTCTCTTCCTTTTGGTGACTTTTCTCAGCTTACCCGTTCAGAACGACAAGCTGTGTCGCCTCGATGCATAACGCCTGCAGCAGGGGCGCGACGTAAGGAGCGTCCCTTGACTGCACTTGTTAGCCCGCCTCATTCACGAGGGCTCTGATCGGGCAGTCTGAAGCTACGTGCCATCGGCATTGCTCGTAAGGGTCCGTATTTCCGGCGTGAGCGCCTGCTTCGTAATGCCCGAACACTGCGTTTCTTTCGC
>NZ_JAMXSJ010000048.1:0-17708 GCF_024124725.1 Halomonas sp. Ps84H-12
CGTAGGAGGGCGCCTGGGGCACCTGGCCATCCTGAGTCGCTGCGGCCGGCTCCTGGCCGGTTTCAGCCCCGTAGGAGGGCGCCTGGGGCACCTGGCCACCCTGAGTCGCTGCGGCCGGCTCCTGGCCTGAACCAGCAGCTTGCTGGCCATTCTGAGGCCCAGGAGCAATTCCTGGGGTGTCAGAGGGTGCCTGGTCTACTGCTGAGCCTTCAGGCTGGTCATTACCTGCCTGTGATTCAGAAGCAGGCTGATCATCACGGAGCTGCCACCTAGTTAGGTTGGCCTCGGTGGATTGAACAGTCGGACCAGTCTGCGCTTGCTGATCAATCTGATCCTGAGTAGGAGGAACCGCTACGTCGACCGGCTCAAAAGTCCCGTCGCCGCCGTACTGGTAGTAAGAATGGCCTCCTTCACGCTCAACAGCGTAGACAGCTTGAGCTTGGCCGCTCTCGTCCTGTGTGTAGAAGGTGGGAACAAACGTATCATCTCCGACTTGGATATTACTCCTTTGACCTCCAGTAATCAGAGCATCAGCGTTGGCCTGATCCGCAGCAGCAATATCACGCCTGTCCACTACGGATATGGCATCCCCATTATCGACCACATGGTAATCATTCGGCCTTTCAACTGGTGCTTGTGCAGCTCCCTGTATGTTGTCGAGCTGTGCTCCGGTATCGACAGAAAGATCACTGACCCCGCGATCACGGACAGGGGCGGTCGTCGCTGCGGCATCCCCTGCTCGTGCGCCTACATCAGAAGTGTTAGCGCCAACTGCCCCAACTACATCGCCTCTTTGGCCGTCAATGTCTGCCTGATCTTCTTCCATCGTCTGGCCGACACGACCTCGCAGATTGCTCATGTCAGTCTGCATGTCGGACACAACCTGCGGATTAGCCGGCGTTGGCAGAGAGCCCGACCTGCTGGCTGTCCACTCCTCATGGGCCTTCTGTTGAGCCTGGACAGCCTCCTGGTAGTCGGTGGATGCAGCATAAAGCATCGAGGCACGATCCTCACCAGCACGACTTTCAAGAACTTGACGGGCTTCACCTTCATTGTATTTAACGGAGTATCGTTCACCGTCAGATCCAGTTACAGACAACGCACCATCCTCGGCGAAAGTGAGTCTTCCGCTGTCGGATTGAGAGATACTGTTACCTTCTTCCCTAGTTGCCTGCTCTGAGTCAGAGGAGCTTCTTCCTGTCTCACCACGCACTGATCCCTGTCCATAGGCCGATACGCCGCTATTTAGGCTCAAACCGCCTTGAACGCGAGCACCGACTTCCGCAGCAGCCGTGGTGGAAGAGCGTTGAGTTATCTCAGCCATCTCCCTTTCGGAAACACCTGCGTTCTCCATCAGTGAGCGTGTTGCTGCAAGCTCTTCCATATAGCGCTGACCCTGAGTGTCCTGGCTCATTCGAGACCAGTCGATATTGCCATCTCGAACATAACCCTGATCTTCAGCGTACTGCGTAGCCCCCCGAAAGGTATCGGTCATCATGCTCTGGGTTTGCTGAGTGAATGCTTCTTTGGCCTCCTGAGTCCTCTGGGTCGCCTCTGTATAGCCCTGGGAGGCCGACATACTTTCCCTGAAGTCAGCAGCCCGGAGACCCACATTCATGTCCTGGCCACTCATGTTGGTCACCTGGGAGGCACCAACACCAACATGGTGAGCGGAAACCTCATTACCAGAGCTATAGCGGTGAGAAGTTTGGTGAGCATTCATGCTCGCGTTGTTCATGCTCACCTGACCGGCTGTAGCTGCGCCAGTAGAGATGCTGCCAGCAGCAGCTGCCGCATGCTGAGATCCAGAAGCCCTGTCCAGGACAGACGTGAAGGCATAGCCGCTACCGGATACCAAGCCCCACATGATGGCTGGCACTAGGGTCGACATGAAGCCCGAGGCCATCACCATCTTGTCGGACATTTCGCTGACAGCCCCCATGTTGGCCATGGTGAGCCCATCGGCCAGGTAGCCGGTTGTTTGCCCCTGGAAATACAGCATCATGATGTAGTTGACGATCGCGAGGCCCGGCCACCACATAATGAGCCACGTCATGACCTGGGCATACGAGGTGCCCATCTTTCGACCAAGGCCTGGCACCAAGATGGCAGCAAACACGATTGGAGCCAGGCCAATGACAAATGCCTGCAAGATGGCAAAGAAATAGCCCGCCATGTCACGGAACAAGATCGCGGTGCTGTACCAGCCAGATTGCTGAGCCCTTCTAGCCTGTTCAATATTGAGGGCCGAGATAAGCTCGCTAGATCCAGTCGCCATCGCCGCGTACTCGTAAGTGCCCGAGTACATTTCAGCGATCGCCGCCTGGGTGGCAAGCCCGGTCGCATCTTGGACGACGCTTCCACCGGAAGCCCAGCGGAAGGAGTCTTCCAGCGCGGCCTCAGAGAGCGCGGTAGAGCCTGCGGCCTGCTGAAGCCAGAAGGGGGACGATTCCCCCATACCGTTCAGCAGTGAAGGCGCTGCGGTCTGCAAGCGATTATCGATCTTGGTGTAAGCCGTGTCACAGGCCTCCATACCGCCATTGGGGTCTGAAGAGTCATATACCACGGTGTAAACAGCAGGGTTCAAGTTAGAACCGAGGACACTCCAGGCATTCTGGGACGTAATGAGCGTGACGGGCGAAATGCTCCCATTGAAGATATTGGGAAGGGCGCAGTCGTTCATGAAGCTCTGGATGCTAGATCGCAGATAAGGGTCGGTCAGCCGAATGTTCTTCATGTCATTCAGCATATTGGCAGCCATTCCGACTGGAGCACCTTCAGAGAGCCTGAGGTTGGCGAAATTCGGCGTTGTGAAGTTAGCTTCAATGCTGCTCGTCGCCCACATCCCAATTTCTGAGATGACCACAGCAGGCAGGCCTATCGCAGCGGGAACTCCATCAATGCGCTGAGTAAACTGTGGTGACCCAGTGCCATCCCACACCATATCCTCAACGAAAATGTCTACTTTCAAGCTGAAAAGCATGTATACCGTCAGCAACATGCCCGCGAAGTACATGGCAATCTTCTGCAATGTGCCAGCAAGAATGCCGGTGAAGCACATCGCCAAGAAACCTGCCATGGCCAGCACAAGCGTCAGGTTACGAAACCCAGGGTTAGATGCCGGGTCCGTCATTCGCTTGATCGCCTCGAGGATCTGAGCGAGGGCATAGCCATTACCGTAACCATAGAAGGTCCAGGTATCGGCACCACCGCCCGGGGTCATGGTTTCTGCGATCGCCACCCCCGGTAGGGCCAAAGCAACAACCGCCAGGCCTATTCCTAGCCACCTCATCAGTTCACCTCCCGTGCCATGTCGCGGGCGAAGTTCATGCCTGAGAGCCCCATGGCATGAAGGTTGCGAAGCGTTGACCGATTGATACGGTCAACTTGCGCCATGATATTTTCCTGAGTCTCGGCCATCAGGTTGATTTGCTGTGCCTTCTCAGAGGTAAGGGCCACAAGCTCATTCTGTGCATCCCTAAACTCCTTAAGAACGTCAGCTGGCAGCTGGGAAACAGTGGTAGTTTTAGCCGTGGCCTGAACAGCATGGCGGATGTACTCAATGGAGATCATGTAACTCAAGATCATTGAATTACCTACAACGAGGTCGTAGGCAATCTCAGGATAGGTAGCAGCCACATTGACAGCCTGATACAAGGGGAACGGCGCCGCGGCGATGATCGCCTTTTGAGATGAGGAAAGTGGAGTACCTGAGGCCACATTCTCTACTGCGCCCTCGAGTTCCGTCACAACCGTAGTGAGGAACCCCTGCCCAAGGGACATGTCTTCCACTTTCGTCCTCTGAGGTGACCAGCAATTCCTAAGATCGCTGTTGCGGCAAGTGTATATCTCCATCTTTTGGCCTGAGCTACCCTCTTGCCATACCTTGTCCTCGCAGAAATCGTTAATAAACTCTGCGTATTGTATTTGCGAGGGTGATGCCCGTTCGCTGCCACAGAGGAAAACATCAAGCATTGCGCTACCAGTCTCTATGGTTGGCGCATACGTATTAGTTTCACCATCTTTATTCTTGTTTCTTACTTCGGTGCCAATCCAGCTCATCAACAGCTCGGCAAATATTTTATTTTCTGCTCCCATGTTGTTTGTGCCGTCCTTGCCCGGTGCGATACCGGCCTCCTGAAGGCCCAACCAAGTACGGTTGCCGTTAATGTCCATCGCAAGGGCTTTGTCGCCTTCATTGGCCTCCAGGTGATCATAAATTTCGCCGCCCGCATCTCCACTTGTGTCACAGGTGTCCTGCTGGGCAGCCAGCCAGTCGCTCTCTACCCCTTCAAACATGCCGACCGAGCTGCACCAGAGGTTGCTCAGTTCATCGGTGTAGTCGGGGAAACCATCTACGATGGCCTGAGCCGCCTCACAGCTATCCTGGGACAGCTTTGCGGCGGCCTGAGCCATGCGCTGAGCAAACTCCAAGACATCGCCGCATATAGGGCAGAGCTGCTTGAGAGCGAGCTGGAAGGAGAGGGCGACAACCCCTTGGGCGATCTGTTCCAGCATTTGCTGGATCTGCTCGCTATCAATGTACGAGAAGCCGCCAAAATGGGCGTCAATACCGTTACAACCGACCTCGAGCCTCGGCGGATCGAGATTCACCAGCGAGTAACGGTTCTGCGAGAAGCGCATTGTCATGCCGCCCGCGGAGTAACCATGTCTCGTGCGAGTCTCAAATGCTGTGGCACTCGTGCTGCTGCTGAAACCACCGCCAGCACTTGAAAGCCTATCGAACGCATCATTCAGGGCGCTCGCCTCGGCCTGTCCGATCGTAGCGGTGAGCGACATTCCCGTGAGTACGGAGGTCGCCACCATGGTTGCTATCTTCTTGCGGTGAATCATCACTCAACTCCTTGGGGAATGCCGGCGCCCAGACCACCGGACGACCGCTCAAGCATGTCGGGGACGCTGAAATCGACAGCCGGACCAGCACCGTCACTAACGGCGTTCAGGCCTTTCTCTGCTGCTCGCTGAATGGCGCCAAAGAAAACCTCAATGCGTGATGTGATGCGCTGGGCTGCCTCAACGCCACTCGACACGCGGAACCACAGGTCATCCTGGGGGAGGTGAAGCCATAGATCCGGGACAGCCTCGATGGCCAGGTGGCCAGCTGCCTCGACTGATCGCCCTGTGGTATCGCAGGTCTCGGTGAAGTCCGACATGCACACGTTGTCGAGGGGGGCGTTATAGATGGTGAGCCCCGTTCGCCGGCCGAGCTGTTTCATCACCGGCTGCATGTCATGGCAGAACTGGCAGGTTGAACGGGTAAACCAGACCAAAAACCCACCTTGGTCGTTAATCTCTTCCATAACGGCGTTACGCTTGCCGTCCTGAGCGCGAGACGCCGCACGCAGTCCGAAGGACGACACCGGGCTATGAACCAACGGGTTCAGATCCTGGTTCTGGATCTGGTTCCACTCCCACATGCGAGACATCGTGATGGCCTGGTCAACCGCCCAACGCATATACCGCTGAAACCGCTCCACGGTCTCCGGGTTGTTGGGGCTCATCACGGCTTGATTCAGCAGCATGTCGCGCTGCTTGGCCTGGAAGTCGAAGCTCCCCTGCGGGTCCACGAAGCCGCATGACGGCTCCCACTCGTCAGGGTCGGTGCAGTCACGGTCCTCCTCGCTCGCCTCCTCACGGGGCTTAGCGACCACCTCTGGAGGCTTTTCCTGCTCTTCCTCCTTCTCCTCTTCGTCGTCGTCCAGGTGGCCCCAGAACCAGCCGCACTCCTTAGGGTTGCTGGAATCCAGGCAGGCACGATTCGAGCCCGCCTCGGATTGCGCCTCCGTGGCCGGTGACAGCGCCAGCAGCGCCAAGAACAAGGGGGCCAGCACATGGCCAGCCAGTAGGTGTTTCATAGCACGAAGCTCCGAATTGAAATTGCCGCAAGTACCCATGCGGCAAGCACGGGCCAGAATTCCGAAGTGCCGCCATCCCATAGATTCAAGGAGTGACGCTTAGCGGGGTGCCAAACGGGCACCCCGGATGGGGTTCCTGCATCCCCTGCGATATGCGAGAGACCGCCTATGACGAACCCCAGGAGAGCCGCGGCCAGGAGAGGGGTTTCTGCAAGCCACAACCACGCAGCAACCGCTCCCCCTGCCCAAGGGAGGAGCCAATGCGTTACGGTCCTATGTGGGATCAGCGTGGTCGGCCCGACCCGGATTTCCATCCAGTCCGGCGCGGTTGAGCCGGGCAGCGCCAACGCCGCCACCGCAAGCGCCGGCCCCCCTCCATACAGGGGCGTGATTGCCGCTCCAGCGGTCACGCCAAACGCCAAACCAAAAAGCCGGTGCGCGTTGCCGGTCACAGGGCCTCCTAGGGTCAATTCAAAGCACGCGAGAAAGCCCCGATTCCACGAAGGAAAGGGGGCTATGAATCATCATGCTGGTTGGTATTGCTGTCGCTGGAGGAAGCGGCGCCGCTGTGCGATCGCCCCTTTCAACCGTGCCGACAGGTGAGCATCCAGCTGTGCGGTAGTGACCCAGCGTTCAGCTGCGGCCAGCCGTTCAGCATCTGCATTGTCGATCTCGGCCAGAATCACCTCAGGAGAGGCAAGTCTACGGCCGTTTATTGACTGCTGAGAATCGGCTTCAGCATCGCTCCCGGGGAGCATTACTGATGTGTTCACAGCAGCATTTCTGGCAGCATTTCCATCGTCATCAGGCCCCTGAGCCAGGCCCAGAAGCGCCAGCAACCCATACCGTCGCGCATACGTCTGAGCAGACGCCACGCCATGGCTATCATGGGTGTCCACTGGCATCTCGCAGTAGGAGCCAATAAACTCCCCGCTCGGACCATGAATCAGCATGGTTTCCATCACCACGGCCCCCACATTGCCTGGTACAGGCGCTTGAACCAGCGCTATTTCGTGCCGATTCAAGACATTGCGGACGCTGCCGATGATGGCAGTGAGGCTGGCGTAGCTGCTGTCGTACATCGGATTGCTGCAATCCGAAGCGACAACCCCACCCAGCTCTGCCTGGACTGAAGCCAACGCTCTGCCAATGCTGGCGATTGAGTCGCTACGGTTCATAACGTGCTCTCCTCTCATCCCCCAGGTAGCGGGGTCTCACGAGAGGTAGGGGGGGCACTGACAGATAGCTAAGGAGGTGACGCAACTAGCTGAATATCAAAAGAAAACGAAGAATGGACGCAGAAACTGAAACGTATCGCATGGAGAACTGATGTACCGCGCATGGGAACTAGACGAATACGCTAGGCCCCATTCACCACGAGTCGCAGCGCATATAATCGACAAGAATAAAAAATCTGATCATGGAAATAAGGCAAAGGAAGCGACAGCCGACCCCGTGCTGATGGCCTTGAATACTGACGCTCCTCCAGGTGGATTGCTTGCCACCCTGAAGAGTGTCCCGAAAGCAACAAACAGGGAGCGGAGGTTAACGATGGTTTAACTGAACGACGCTCCATCCCCACGAAACACTTGTTTCAGCTAACAAGCATCCCGTCCCTATGGCTGAACATTAAAAAGCCCTCCCAACAGGATGTTAGGAGGGCGTGAAGGTTAAGCGGCCTGACCTTCGCGAGGAAACCTCGCCAGGTTGCCACTGGTGTACACGTCAGCCCAGTCCAGGCTTTTGTCAGGACCGGAGCTGGGTGCATCCGGGATTCGGATAGACGCCTGAATCCCCTTCTCCCATAGGCGAGCCTGAAGCGCTTTTGCCGCATCCTGCCCAGCCCTTCGACCCTTCTTGTCCGGCAGGTCACGATCAGCCCAGATCACGACCTCCTTGACCCCTTCTGGTGGCTCAAAAGCCCCCATCAGAGACGCGGACAACACGGGCCATACCGGCATGCCTGTCGCTGCCCGAACAGCCAGGGCAGTCTCAATGCCCTCGGCGATGCCGAGAACACCGCCGACCGCACTGCCAAGCCGGATAGCACCACCACCGACCTCGCCGCCATTGACGACCGGAAACAGCTTCTTGGCCTTCGCCACGGGCGCCTTCTCCACCACACCATTCTGCGAACGGTGGAGATACGTCCGGTGCATGGTCACAGGTTGGCCATCGGCATCCCGCACGATCGTCAGCAAGGCCGGGTAGTGGCCCACCACCTTGCCTTTCTCGATGTAGGCGAGGTTCGGGTGAAGCCGCGCCTCGCTTTCCATCACGCTGAGCATCGACTTCACGGGCAAGCCGCGGAATTGCAGGTAGCTCCCCAGGAGAAACCTGCCTTCCCCCTTGTCCAGCGGCAGAGCTTCCGTCCAGCGCTTACGCAGCGTGGGGCGGATGTCCTGCTTGGGCTTGGGCTTAGGCGGCACGGGCCGCGACACAGCAGGCGCCAGCGGCTCAACCGATTTCTCGCCGAGCGCTCCCATCACCTGCTCCAGGATCTCCGGGAGATTCCAGCCCTTCAGCTCCTTGAGCAGGCTGAAGCCATCCCAGTTACCGCAAGTGCAGATCGCTGTGCCACGCAGCTGAAAGTCGCGATCGAGCCGGAAGTCCTCTTTCCCACCATGGACGGGGCAATCGATATGCGTGCCAGGGTGCTCGAGAGCTGCGTCCAGCTCAGGACAGAGGGCTTGGAAGACCTCCCCCCAGCGCCCTTGGGCGATACGCTTCACATCAGCGATCTCGTACTTGTTGCTCTTGCTCATGATCAGTCTCCTCTCTCATTCCCGGTTGCCCGGATCTCACAAGGAGGTAGGGCGAGGTGTGACGGTTATGGAGAGATAGGGGAGTGACTGCCACGTTCGCGGGTGACGGGATCAAGGCGCCAGCTCGATTTCGCATGCGAAACTGAAAAAAGCCCCAAGCACGGATGTGCCTGGGGCTTGAAGGGTAGATCAGGCTGCTATGGCATCTGAGCGTTTCAAGCTCGCCAAGCAGTTGCCGACCAGACGGCCTACGGCACGGAATGCCGTGAACACGACTGATTGGCCCAGCAGCTCATGGCTGACGGTTTCCGACAGGCCATGAACCAGCTCTTCCGGGATCGTCTTCAACCCGGGCATGTTCCGCCTTGGTCAGGAGACGGGACAAGCTGGGTTCATCCGGGTGCCGGATGAACGGCTCAGTAGATCGGGCCTTCGCGTAGCCGCGCCCAATCGTCCCGAGGCCATCCTCGCTTCCATCGAGCAGCTGCCGACGAAAGCCTTTCCCTGAGGCCAGATCACGCGCTTCCTTGTCCGCCAGGTACGAGTAAGCCTTGTACCGTGACGCGACCGCTTCATGAGGTTCAAGCACCTCCTGAAGCGAGGCTTCACGCTGACGCACCGGCTCCAGCTTCCCGAGGTCAACCTCAACCCCTTTGCTGACCGCGAGCATGCACAGCCTGTCACGCCGCTCCAATGCACCGAGGGCATGCCCATCGAGGACCGTCTCCTGGACCTCGTAGCCAAGCCCCGACAGCACATTGCGAATCACCATCATGCTGACAGTGTTCTGGTAGGGCGGGACATTCTCGAGCAGGACGGCTGCCGGCCGAAGGGTCTGGATGGCATTCAGAAAGGCGACGAAAAGGCTTCCAGCCGTCTCGTGCGCTTCCGCATGCGCCAGGCCATTCTTGGCACGCCCCGACAAACTGGCGCCTGTGCGTACAAACCGGCCAATAACAGGTGGACAGGAGGCAGCTTATGCCACTCCACATCCTGCATTGGCCCCTCGATAGCGATACTGTCCTCATCCCAGACCGGATTGTTGGCCAGTGAAGCATCCAGGTAGGCACCCTCCAGCTCATTGGCAAAGGCCAATCGAGAGGGCACCCCGGCATCTGCCAGCCCCGTGTGTATGGCCAGGTCAAGCACGCCACCGCCATGCGCGATCGAGCCAATTTCCAAGGGCTCCCCGTTGCTGAGGGCCTTGAGCAACCGCTCCATGCGCTCCGACTCAGCGAGGTCGTGGTGATGGATCGTGATGTCGATGCGGTTGCCCCGCACAACGACACGAACCCTCTCGACCTTGCCCAGCGCCTCAGCCAACTCGGCAGCGGTGATGTCGATCACCGGCAGCTCGTTCTCCCCACGCTTCCGGCGAGACACCTTGTAGGCGCCATCTGCCGCAAACTGGAGGGTCAGGCTTTTTCGACCCGCGACGAGGTTGAAACGCTGACCAGGAGAGATCCCGGTACGCGCCAGCCGGTTGCCTTCCAGCCACAGACGCTGCTTGCCACGATGCTCACCAATCTTGGTGTAAATCACAGTGCTCTTGCTCATGATCCATCTCCTCTCTCATTCCTGCGATATGCAGGTCTCGAGAAGAGGTAGGGCGCAGAGTGACCGAGGGCCGGGGAGGGGAAAGCCTGAGGTGCCAGGAGGCCTCAGCAACAGCTGCCTTGGTATTCCTGGATGGACGCCTCCTCGAGGAGCTTGTCGGCAGCTTCTTGAAGGCTGGCGGCCATGCCGGGAGACTCAGCCAGGGCAGTTTCAGCGCGCTCTCGGTAAGCCTGAGCACGCTGCCGGCACAGGTAGGCTGGAAAAGGGGGTATCGCGTAGTCGACAGGAACCAGCGCCTGGCTGCGCGGCGCGTAACCCAGTCGTGAGACGGCTCGACCGTAATTGTCGAAGAGCGTGGCGCCCTCGAGGAGGTCATGGGCGGCTCCACTGGCCTCCCAGGCGTCGACTAGCGGTTTCATGGGGTGTTGAGTAGCCCGCGCCAGCGAGGCAACCACCTGCATGCTGACATGGTGAGGCACAAGGCAGGTCGCCATGGTAGGAAGCCATGGGCATACAGGGCGCTCTCTCCGGCCCCTCAAGCGGATTTCGGCGACATAGCCGAGCTTGGAGGTTCTGGAGCAGCCTGCGCTCTCTGTGGGGCGGGAGGCCTAATGCCTGCTTATGGTGGAGTGCCTTCATGATCACGGCATGCTCAAGCCGATACCAGGCTTCAAACATGAGGGCATCCAACAGGGTGGGGGCGCGTTGACCGAGCAGCTTCAGAGGCAAGGTCGGCAAGCCAACGGTCATCGCGTCACTCCAGGAAAGGAAAAGACCCCAGCGAGTGGGGTCTGAGAAACAGGGTTAGGCAGCCGACTTGATGGCATTGACCAAAGAGACGCCGCGCTCATAGGCTTCACGCGCCAGCTCTTCAGCATGCTCATCCAGGTGGCTGTTATCGTCGCCGATGTTGACCTCGACGCCGCTAAGGACCGCAGCGCAGTCATCCAGCAGAACGGATTGACCGGCCACGTCGACTGACACCTTTGCCCTGAGCAAACCGTAGAACCATTCATCATCCCGCCAGCGCTGTTTATCGGTCTCGCTGTGGCAGTCGAAGTGGTCCGGGGTAACGTCCGGGTCGCGATCCAGGAGCACCGTCACAGTGAAGTCCCCCTGGGTGCCCTGAACGGTGTCGGAGCAGATAGCAAAGTTGTCGAATTTCGTGAGTTCCATGATCGTTCTCCTCTCTCATTCCTGCGGTATGCAGGTCTCGAAAGGAGATAGGGGAGGGTGTGACACCAGCCATGGCACCAGCGTGAAAAAGCCCCCACATGTCGCCATGGGGGGCTCTGAAGGTCTTTCTGGCGTCAAGCGGCACGAGTCGTTGGGCCGACCATGCTTCTTGCCTTCTCCAGGGCTCGGTGCGCCAGCACGGCCGCCTGGGCATCAAGGTGGTTACTCGTCACCCCGACATTGACACCGATCGCGTGCTGCTTGGTCCGAGCATCCGGGATGCGGATAGAGTGCTCGTTGATGGCCACGCTCACCTCGGCTTCCAGCATGGCGACGAACCCATAATGCTCGGTGGCCTCGGCACAACGCATGTGGTCCTCAGGGGACGCCTCGTAATCGTGCTTCAGGGTGACCGTCACCGTGTAGGCCCCAGCGAAGCCCACAACAGAATCACCGATCATCGCGTAGGTATAGAACCGCTCCAGCTTCATCATCCATCTCCTCTCTCATTCCTGCGGGGGTGCAGGTCTCGAGAGGAGGTAGGGAGGTCAATGACAGTGCTGGCGCCGGGAATCGGTGGCCACCATGAAGGCCGGTGGCCACCGTCAGACGAACGGGAGGCAGGAGGGGGTTATGCCGCTACCTGGGCCAGCAGGGAGCGAACGTGCGGATTGGCATCCCGTCCATCACCTTCCACGCCTTGGGCAGGGCGACGGAGCGCATGGCTCGCCCACAGCGCGACCGCGGCGGAACGGCTGACGCCTGCGTTGCAGTGGATCAGTAGCTTCACCGGCTGCCGGGCCTGCGCCCAATGGCCGATCCAGGCCGAGATTCGACGCGCATCATCCGGGGTCATCGGTTCCTCGCAGCCAAAGCCTTCCCCCGGCACGACATCATCGAACTGCATCGAGAGCACGTCCCCCCATCCCCTGGCCAAGCGAGGTGAACGCTCATCGATGCCATGGATGGACAGAACAACCGTGTCCGTGGTGGCTTGGCGGCGTTCGATGTCGCGACGGCTGGTGTATTCGATGCTGGTAATCATGACGCTACCTCCGTTCGTGTGTTCAGTGCGTCGAGCGCCAGCTGCTTGATATGGCCGGCGTAGCTCAGACGCTTCGCATACTCGGCATGCAGATCACGCCGAGTCTGTTGTGCCTCAAGTCGGTTGAAGGCGCCCTGGGTCTCGACCAGGACGGCCTGGGCGGCGGCATAGTACCGCGCCAGGCTGTCGCGACTTGGGTACATGGGGTGAGAGCGATGGCAAGACAACCATTCGCTGGCCTCGCCGATGACGAGTGACCGCGAGAGAGGGTTGTCCAGGTAATGGCGTACCAACTGCTCTCTGGTTGGCTCCATCACGGGGCCGGGTCGCTGCATGGGGCCTCCCACATCATCCGCCAGCCGACACTTCAGCTGGCTTGAAGGGAGGTAGGGCGGTAGGTGACACAGCGACCAGAGGTGAGAAAGCCCCAACTAGCGAGCTAGAAGGGGCTTGAAGGGTACTGCAAGGAATCAGATCAGCTCAAATGGCTTGGGCTGCTGATTTGCTGTGCGTGACAGCTTACCCTGGGCAACGTGACCACAGGGATTCCTCATGGAGGTTTCAGGACAGCTGACGTAAGCGCCCTCGCGTGATAGCCGAATAAGCCAGCGGGCCTTGTCCAAGCAGCCTGAAAACCAAACCGATGAGGTCTACGAAAGCAATTTTCTCGCTCTCATACCGTTCTACGAACGGCCTCGCCCATAAGATAGGGCGGCAGGTGACAGCTGGGAAGGCTTCAGTTGGAAATCCGTGAACTGCGGTGTTCCTGGCAGCGCAGAGCGACAGGCATCAGCCCCTAACCCGGAACCCCCTCTACCGGCGCCAGGAGGTGCTGGCCATCGGCCGTTGCATCATTGACCGCCTGGCCGACCTCATAGACCGCCAGCTGCGACGGGTGGAGAGGCTTGAGCTGCTGTTTCAGCGTATCGCGATCCTGCACCTCGGGGTCGAGCCAGGCATCAGCGCCAGCGGCTACGACGACCGGCATGCGGCTATGAATCTGCTTTGCTACGCCCTGTGCCGGCTGAGTCACGATCGCGCACCCCAGCTCGCCATCAGCTCGCTTGGTGAAGACCCCCGCCAGAAACAGCAGGCCACTCGAGGCCCCGTGGAAGTAGAAGGGGAACTTGCGCTCTCCCTCATGCCGCCACTCGAACCAGCCGTTCACTGGCACCAGGCAGCGGTGGCGAGCGAAAGCGCCTTTCCAGAACCGGCTCGTCGCCAGGCTCTCGGCCCTGGCCACATGCGTGCGCGGCGCATCCTCTGGCGCCCATCTGGGCTTGAAGGACCACTGAAGGGTGGTCACTTCAGGGGCGCCCTCCGTGGCAGCGATCGCCACGATAGGGCCGCCCGGGGGGATGTTGTACCGGGCCGGTGGGATTGTTGCACCGGACGCCAGGGGGTAGCCGAAGCTCTCGGCCACCTGGCGAGGGTCATCATAGAGGGCGAAGCGTCCACACATGGCTGCTGCTCACTCGATCATTCGGCCGGCTCACCGTACTGCTCGCGATAGTGTCTGGCTTCTTCGCATTCCGGTGTCAGGCCTATCATGTCCAAAAGCTGGCGCTCCCAAGCGCCAGGTCGACGTGATCCATCCGCGATGGCAACCGCCACCTCCTGCATCATCTCTTCAACCGTTCCCCATGGAATTGCGGCGCCATGCTGCTTCTGGAGCTTCGTCAGGTACTCCAGCTCGGCATGGACAGCGGCCGGCAGGGTGATTGTCAGCGGTACGGTATTGCTCTCCTCGACTGCCATCAGCGGGCTCCTCGTGGGCGATTCGTGGTTTTAAGGATACCAGCCCCTACGCCGTGTGCTGCGCCAGCAGGCGTCGGGGTCGGGGATAATGCTTAACCCGCCCAGAGAAAAGCCCCCAGGCAATGCAATGCCATGGGGGCTGAAGTGCTATCAAGCGACTCGCCACACACCTCGCTCGACCGGCGCAAACCAGTCATTGACGTAGAGCGTCTGGCGAACCTTCTCGCGCCAATGCTGACGACCCGCCAGCTTGTCCGGCGCATTCTCCGCTACCGCCTCATACAGGCGCGACAGCGGAGCTTCACCACCCAGCGACACCAGCGCCTGGCGTACCACGGCCTTCCATGACCCTCGCAGCCGACGCTGCTGGCTGTGAGCCATGCTGGAGAGCGTCGATAGCAGGGCCACGCTGCGATCAGGACGCTGCCACAGCAGGATGTACTCGTGAGCCACCCTGGGCAGCCGCATGCCCGCATACTGCCGTGACGCGCTCTGGACGTTGTGCTGTGCCTTGATCAGCACGGCCCTCAGCTCGTCCGCAGGCATCCTGGCGATCGCATCAGCCTGGAAGGACCAGTAATGTCCATTCCGCCTCAGGTCGCCAATGATCGTCCCGTAGAAGCCACCATGGTTCACGGCCTCGCGCTGGTTCAGCAGAGCCTGCTGGAGCTTGTCCATAAACTCCTCAGGATCAGCGCAGCGCGACAGGTCATCCGGGTGCTCGCCGGGATAGACGTTCCCGCTGTACACGATCATGTCGTGATAGGGCGGGTGCGACAGGCAGAGATCCACCGGCTTCCCGGTGGCATCCAGGATGGAGTGCCGCAGGATGTTGAAGCCCGAGTGAAGATCCAGGCCAAAGGCCTCGATCCCCATCTCTGAGGCCACCTCCACTGAGGTGCCACTGCCCACCATGGGGTCGCAGAAGGTCTCCGGGCGAAGCTGCTCGAAAATGTCCTTGTAGACATGCCCCGAACAGTTACCGCGCCAGCTCGACTTGCCCCACTTACCACGGGTCGGGTGCGAAATTACAGACGTGCTCATGATCCATCTCCTCTCTCATTCCTGCCGGATGGCAGGTCTCGAGAGGAGGTAGGGGCAGGCCTGACGGGCTAGAGGTCGACCTCCAGCCGGTCGCCGACCTCCACTCCCATAGCGTCGAAAGCGCCAGCATTCAGCTCCAGGGCCATCCAGAAAGGCACGCTGGCCGGATACCGTGGGCAATCCTCACGCTGGCGGGTGCAGGGCGGCATCGTCGCCATCGACAGCACCCTCCCTTGCTGATCGAGAAAGGCGATGTCGAGGGGGAAGCGGGTCTGGTACATCCAGAAGCTACTCTCCGCCGGCTGCTGTTCGCCGTAGGTGAAGAGCATCCCCGCGTTGTCGGGAAGTGATGGGCGCTCCATCAGCCCCTGGCGCCGCTGGCGCGAGGTGCGAGCTACCTCAAGCGCCAGCTCATGGCGCCCATCCTGGGTTGCCATCTGGCCTACGACCTCCTGCATGACCTGGCGCTCTACCACCAAGGCCATCATCGCGATCCCAGTCAAGAATAGGGCGGTGATGCCGATACCAATGGTCATCGATGGCGAGCTGCGGCGCGTCAACGTCGAGTGGGTCTGAGGCATGGTTACCTGGGGCTCCAATGATTCATATCGGGTTGCCCCATGGATAGGTCCGTGGCTGACGCTACCCAGGACAGTCAGGAGAGAGCAGTACATGCCGGCGACCCTGCCATTCGGCCGCTGGCTGCACAAAGCCCGATGGGTCGACACCGCAGCCTGGAAATACGCTCAAGCGTTTCACGAACAAGCCCGCCAAGTAGCGTTCCCGGCCGAAAGCGCCAGCGGTCGAGGGATCATCCGGTGGCAAGACTGGCCGCCCTGCTTCGGTGGGGATATTGCACACTGGGAGCCCGGTCCTCGAGGGATGCTCTGCCGCCGCGCTACGCTCGCGCCAGCCTCCCGCCTCATCACGACGGTATATCACGACGCCTTCAGCTGCTCGATACGAGAGATCACCAGCCTGGAATCCGGTAAGGGCGGTCTCACCACCTCGGCCACCCTCGACGCCTACGCGCTCAGCGAATGCTGCGGTCTCATCAACAGTGACCCTGCCTGGATAGAGAAACTGCTCGGCTGGCACGAGCTGAGATTCAATGCAGCCCCTGGCGCGGGAGAGTCACTGGAGAGCTTCAGCTGGCACGGCCGCGGCTATCACCTGCTCAACCAGGGCGGCGCCCACCATTTTGCCGCTGCCCGTTATCTCGCTGGCTTCTACGCCCCGAGGTTCTGCATCAATGCCCCCCTGGCCAGGTACAGCATCAATCACGAGGCCGCCCAGGACATCCTCAACGCCTACGACATGTTCTGTGAGCCCGAGGACCAGGCAATGCTCGAGGCCTTCACGCACCGCATGGCCGCGGCAGGGGTTCCGCACGCAACGTGCCCAGCACCCCCGCCTTGGGACGGGGAGTACCGGCTCCTGCTGCTGTCCCGGGAAAGTCGCAAAGCTGCTGGCGCTGCGTCCGTGCTACGCCAGCATGGCTGGTTCGATGTCAGCGCCCTCCTGCGCAGTCATGTCACCCCATAGGGGCGATGCAGGGCAGTACTGCGATCGCCGCCGTTGGCACGCTACACCCCCAGCTGCTCGCTGGTGAGCGGAATCTCGCCCTCATCGATCTTGATCACCACACACGTCTCATAGGGGTTGTCCGGGTAGGGTGAGCCGACTTCCGACACGTCGAGGCCCCGCTTGCGCAGCGCCGTAATGGCCCTCCGGTTGGGGCCACCATCCGGGCCGAACAGCACCTCCCCGCCCAGCTGCTCAATCTGCTCGAGCAGGCCACCCGTGGTTTCATCGGTGACGCTCACGAACTCGCTATCGAGGAGGTTCAGCTCGTCATCAGGGTTGTATATCTCATGGTTGTCGAGAGCCGTCACGGCCCGCGCCAGCGCATCAATGCTCATTCTGTGGCTCCTTTCGTGGTTGCGATCGCCCGTGGCCTTGCCGCGCCTTCGGACCCTATTCTCTATGGTGCTGCGGGCGAGGCTTTGCAAGGGCTGGCGCCAGCACCAACAACTGGAGAGGGGGACAGGCATGACCACAGTGAGGATGGATGACATCACGACGCAGGCACTCGAGAGGCTTGTCGCCGTCGCCTTGAGCGATACCGGGCAATCCCGGCGCTGCGCCGACTTCCTGCTGGCGTGGTACAACGCCGCAGAGAACGGGGGCTTTGATCTCACCACCCTCTGGGGCATGGATGACGAGCTGGCCAGTGCGTGTGGCGTGGTGTTCCTGTGGATGGCGAGCCATCGCGCCTATCCCGATGATCTCGGCTATGGAGAGGTATTCCAGCGGATCTGGGCGCTCTGGCGAGCCGGTAGTGAGCAGGCCGGCTGAGAATCGAGTAGGAGGGGGAGTCGCCTCCCCCGTCCTCTCACACCACCGGGCAAACGGATCCGTACCACGGCGGTTCCTGTCCCCCATTATCGGGCTGAGCTTCGTTCCGCTGAATTCGCTCGCCTGTGT
>NZ_JAMXSJ010000049.1:0-14540 GCF_024124725.1 Halomonas sp. Ps84H-12
TGACGGCGGGCTGAGGGCTCGCCGCGCCCAACCGGCCAGCAGGCAAGGCGTCAGAACCGCCTTGCAGAAGCTGAGGGGCAGGTTAAGAGCCACACAACAGCACCAACACCAACACCAACACCAACACAGGGGGGGGTGAAGAACCCACGCCTCAGCTCATCCATTAACCTCAAGTCCGACAGACTGCTAGGCATGGCGCCCACTCGCCCTGCGATTGACAGCTACCTTTGCTATTATTACATTTAGTTACACCCTTATATCTTTTAGCGTTTTTCGCAAGGTTGAAATTCATGCTGTTCCGTCAGTTCTTCGACAAAACATCCAGCACCTACACCTATCTCATTGCGTCCGGCCGGGGTCGAGAAGCGCTCATCATCGACCCCGTAAAAGAGTCGACGGAGGCCTATCTTGGGTTAATTAATCAACTTGATCTTAAGCTTGTCCGGGCGATTGATACCCACACTCATGCTGACCACGTCACTGCCCTTGGTGATCTGCGTGACGCCACCCAATGCGTCACCATCATGGGTGAATTTACTAACGCGGAATGCGTATCAGAACATGTATCGGAAGGTGATCGAATTGATATCGACGGCATTCGGTTGGAAGCCATTTACACTCCGGGTCACACTGATGAATCCTTCAGTTTTTACTGGAATCAGGGCGACCAGAAGGCGGTATTCACTGGCGATGTGTTATTGATTCGCGGTAGTGGCCGGACTGATTTTCAGGGCGGCGACCCACGCAAGAGCTACGATTCTATCGTTAACAAACTGTTCCGCTTACCTGACGATACGTTGGTATATCCAGCGCATGACTACAAAGGAATGCTGAGCTCCTCCATCTACGAGGAGAAGCATTACAACCCACGTCTGGCGGGCAAATCGGAAGCCGAGTACGCCCGGATCATGAATAATCTTAACTTGCCCGACCCCAAACTGATGGATGTTGCCGTGCCTGCAAATCTGGCATGCGGAAAGCAACCGTGACGTTTGTAAGCATGGATTGTTACCCAATGGCGCAGCACTCTGCATTGAGTACTGAGCCCGGCCTCGATCGTGCCCTGGCGATAGCGATCCTTGCTGGCATTCTCGCCGGTCTCTTTTTGGATAAACCCAGCCGCTATGAGCTGACATAAACTTATTCAGAAGTTCCCTGAAATTAAAGGAGATATTCGATGGATATCAAACAACTTGATGAGCGCTTTAGTGTAACGGCGCAACCTGGTATTGACGATATTGAACAACTGGCAAACGCGGGTTTCCGCACGATTATTGCCAGCAGAGCTCGAAATGAAACGGACGACCAGCCTGATACCCAAACCCTGAAAAACAAGGCAGAGTCCCTGGGCATGACGTGGTACGAAATTCCAGTCGAACCGGGAAAGTACGCCCCTGAGGATATCGAGGCTTTTGCCAGCGCTTTGCAATCATCCACGGACCCGGTTCTCGGCTATTGTCGCACCGGGAAGCGCGCCATCCACTTGTGGGCCTATGCCAAGGCGGCTCACTATCCGATCGCGGACCTGCTCAGCCAAGCCAGCGCAGCCGGCTATGATCTGGAACCACTGCGGGACGATCTTGAGATATATCGAAATCGGATGGGTCAGAAGTGATCGCGAGATCGTCCCGTTAAAACTGGCCTTAAAATGTCAAAATGCCTTGGTGCCATCCGAGGGCTCACGAGCATGACTTTGTCGTTGATGATCGTCACATCTACTGGCCCAAATAAAAAGGACGCGCCACCCACTGGATAACGCGCCCCACAGTGCTTTCCAGGCTCTACAACTCGCCGGTGTGATTCGCCCCAACGGGGTTGCCGAACTCAAACGCATCGAGCTCGCGGTTCAGTTTCGGTACCGGCAAAGTGAATGCGCTGGGAGGGTTCACGGGCGCCGTACTCCTGGCCGGCTTCGCTCTCTTCATGGTGGTTGAGAGCATTGATCGCTTTATCCATCCGGTCACGATTTCGTTCAACGGCGCTATTTTCGTAGCGATCATCGGACTGATCGTCAACGGCGTGTCGGCATAAATTCTTGGCGACCACCATGACCACAGTCATGCCCACCAGGAAGACGATTCACACCACTCTCATGACCATCACGACCACAACCGCCGTGCGGCCTATTTCCACGTGTTGGCCGATGCGCTCACCTCTGTATTGGCCATCGTGGCTCTGCTTGCGGGTAAATACGCCGGGTGGAACTGGATGGACCCGGCAATGGGTATCGTCGGTGCCATTCTCATTACCCGGTGGTCTTGGGGATTATTGAAAGCCACATCGCGCGTGTTACTCGATCAACAGCAAACCGGTATCCAGCAGGGCGTTAAACGAGCGGTAGAATGCGGCGATACGCGCGTGAGTGATCTTCATGTTTGGTCGATTGGGCCTAACTTGTATGCTGCGATTGTCGCGGTCGTTACCCATGACCCTCAGCCGCCCGGTCATTACCGCGATCGTATCCAAACGGATAACGCATCACTTGTGCATGTGACTGTGATAGTCCATACCTGTCCAATGCATTGCGAACTCTCTCAGGATGGGTAGCCAACCACTGTCATACTAAACATTAATCGGAGCCCTCGATCAGGCTAGCAACTTTGGCCAGCAGGGTGCTTGCGGCGTTGTCCGTAAACTGCTGCCCTTCCTCGATGTAGCCCCGCACCGTCCCGTCATGCTTCCAGCCGCCCTGACGCTTGATCTGCGCAAAGTCGACCTTCTCCCGCGCGGCGGCGGTGGATAAACCGCGCCGGAAGCTGTGACTGCTCAGGGTCGGCACGAAGTCCAGGTCGCAGGTTTCCCCGAGCGCCTTCAGGATACGGTTCACTGACCCGCCTGAGAGGGCTTGGGGTTGCAACCGATCCCAGCGATTGACGGCTCGAAAGACGGGTCCTTCGTGAATGCCCGCGCGCTTTAGCCAGTTTTCGAGGGCACTGACCGGGCAGACCGGCCCGTTGCCCCGAGGCAGGGCCCGCTTTAGCCCCTCACCGTGAGGATCCGTTTTCGAGCGCGGCAGAGTCACCACAAGCCCTTCCGGCTCCCACGACAAATCCTCCACTTCAATAGTCACCAACTCACTGCGGCGAAACGCCCCAAAAAAACCGACCTGCAGCAGGGCCCAGTCGCGATGCTTCTTGAGCGAGTCAGGCTGCTGCTGGAGTGTTTGCAGAAAGACGGCAATGTGTTCGAGGCGCAGCGCCCGGGCTTGCCGTTTCGGCCGACCATGGACGCGACGAATCCCTTCCAACGTTTTGCGCACGCCAGGGTCCCGAGCGGGATCACGCAATCCCTGAGTCTGGTGCCAGCGCCCCAGGGCCGTCAGGTAGACATCCAGCGTGCGAGGATTAAGCGCGACTGCCTGGTCGGACAGGTAGGCCGCCAAGGTCGCCGGCTGTGTCGGTAGACGTCCGCCCCAGCGCTCAAAGCTTCGAATGGCCGCACGGTAGGTTCGGCGCGTGTTGTCCGTGGTGGCCATGTGGATGTACCGATTAGCCGAATCGGCTAACAGGGTCTTTTCCGTATTACGTAATGTGGACCTGGTGGTGGGTTTTGGATCCATGATCACTCCAATTCGAGGCGTGCTCTCAAGAGCCGGTGGTGTACCGGTGTTACAGGGGCAGAATAGAGCAGACCACACTCTAACGCACGTTAATACGCTTTAACGTGCGTTATGGGTCTTAAATTAACTTTGTTAATTATCTCATAAATAACGTAATATTACATATCACGTTATATGATAAAAATGAGGCATGTCATGGCCCGCGCCGGAATTACCTACCAGGATGTCGCCAACGCTGCGCAACGCGTCCGCCAACGCGGTGACGAGCCCACTGTCGACCGGGTGCGATCGGAGCTCGGTACCGGCAGTCGCAGCACGCTTGGGCCAATGCTGAAACGTTGGAAAACAGGCAGCGAAGCCGCAGCGGATCTGAACGGACTCCCGGCTGACTTGGTGGCCGCCGTGAAAGCCCTGCATGAGCGAGCTCAATACGCTGCCGATGAACGTATTACGCAGGAGCGCGAAGCGCACCAGACGCTGGAACAGCAATGGCGCACCGAGCTGGAAGAGGTGCGGCAGCGGTGCGAGTCACTGGAAGAGCAACGCTGCGGGCTGGAGAAGGCCAATGAAGCGCTTCGCAACGAAAGCGATGCCCAGGCCCACGCTCTGCAACAGGAACAGCACCGGGCGGCCTCACTCACGTCCAAACTGGAGGCAAGTCAGGAGAAACTCAGTGAGACCACTGCAACCGTCCAAGAGATGAAGCAGGAAAACCGCGATATCCGCAGCCATTTCGAGCACTACCAGCAGGAGATTGCCGAGGATCGCCGTCATGAACGGGACCAGTTCCACAGGACCCAGTCAGGGCTGGAGGGTCAGGTGGATCAGCTGACGCAGCAGCTCCGCTCCAGCGAACAGGACCGCGACACGCTGAGACAACATCGCGACCAAATAAACCAGCGCTATGAGGCCAGTCAGGATCACGCTGAAAACTTGAAAGAAAAGTTGCACGCGAGCCAGGCCGTCATAACACAATGGGCAACGCGAACAGAAACGCTGGAAGCGACAGTCGACCGCCTCCAGCTGGAGCGAGATAGCGACGCCGAACACCGGGAGAAGCTTGGTGCGGCCCTAACGGATTCTGAAAAACATCTCGCGGCCTGCCAGCAGCGGATCTCCGACCTCAGAGAGCGCGTGGCAGCGGCTGACGACCGAAACCAGTTCCTCAACGATCAGAATCGCGAATTACTGCAGGAAAAAGCTGTCCTCCAGGGTCAGTTGAAACAACTACAAACAAGCCTGGCTAAATAGCCCGCTATTGTCTCGGCCTGATCATCCCTGAGAGTTGCGAGTAATGCCAATCGCGCAAGGAGAAGTTTAGATGTCTACCGTGACCTTTGGCAGGCTGCGAGCTGCGGCAAAACGCATTCAGCATGATGCGCTGACGGTTTATTTTGTGGCGCGAGACTCGAATACCCCCATAGTCGTTCGGCTGCTTGCGCTCGCAATCGCAGCGTACGCCATGAGTCCAATTGATCTCATTCCGGACTTCATACCGATCCTGGGCTATCTTGACGACATTATCTTGGTCCCGCTGGGCATCGTCCTTGTCATCAAGCTGACGCCATCGAATGTGATAGAAGCGAGTCGCTCGAAAGCAGCTAAAGTGGCAACCAAGCCGATCAGCCACGTTGCGGCCGCAGTCGTTATTGGCACATGGCTTTTATGTGCCGCGGCTTTTGGCTACTGGGTGTGGGAATACGGCAGGTAACGCATCGTCTGCACGCGATGAAATAGTTAATTTAGGGCTTGTAAAACAGATGGTTAATGCGCTTTTTGGAGGATTTCGTCAGAATCGTTGCCGACCCTCAGGTGGGAACGCTGCACCGTTCGTCGCTCTCAGCAGCGCCTGCTGGCCTCGTCGCAGGTGGGAATACTGCACCGTTGGCTTCCCAAGGCACGGGCTCCCGGCCCTGCCATAGGTGGAAACGTTGCACTGTTGGCCGCCCAGAGCACGGGCTCCCGGCCCTGCCATAGGTGGGAACGTTGCACCGTTGGCCTCCTCGAGCGCCAGCTCCCGACCCTTCCGATAGGTGGGGACGTTGCACCGTTGGCCTCCTCGAGCGCCAGCTCCCGACCCTTCCGATAGGTGGGAACGTTGCACCGTTGGCCTCCTCGAGCGCCAGCTCCCGACCCTTCCGATAGGTGGGAACGTTGCACCGTTGGCCTCCTCGAGCGCCAGCTCCCGACCCTTCCGATAGGTGGGGACGTTGCACCGTTGGCCTCCTCGAGCGCCAGCTCCCGACCCTTCCGATAGGTGGGAACGTTGCACCGTTGGCCGCCCAGGGCACCGGCTCCCGGCCCTACCATAGGTGGGAACGCTGCACCGTTGGCCGCCCAGGGCACCGGCTCCCGGCCCGGCCGTAGGTGGGAACGCTGCACCGTTGGCCTCCTCGAGCGCCAGCTCCCGACCCTTCCGATAGGTGGGAACGTTGCACCGTTGGCCGCCCAGGGCACCGGCTCCCGGCCCTACCATAGGTGGGAACGCTGCACCGTTGGCCGCCCAGGGCACCGGCTCCCGGCCCGGCCGTAGGTGGAAACGTTGCACCGTTGGCCGCCCAGGGCACCGGCTCCCGGCCCTGCCATAGGTGGGAACGCTGCACCGTTGGCCGCCCAGGGCACCGGCTCCCGGCCCTGCCATAGGTGGGAACGCTGCACCGTTGGCCGCCCAGGGCACCGGCTCCCGGCCCTGCCGTAGGTGGGAACGCTGTACCGTTCGTCGCTATCAGCAGCGCCTGCTGGCCTCGTCGCAGGTGGGAATACTGCACCGTTGGCTTCCCAAGGCACGGGCTCCCGGCCCTGCCATAGGTGGAAACGTTGCACCGTTGGCCTCCTCGAGCGCCAGCTCCCGACCCTTCCGATAGGTGGGAACGTTGCACCGTTCGTCGCTCTCAGCAGCGCCTGCTGGCCTCGTCGCAGGCGGGAACGCTGCACCATTGACTATCTCGTGCGCCAGCTGCTGGTCGACCTGCCCTCTCCTGGCTTCATGGAGCATTCATAAAGCAGCACTCGGCGCCATGGGAGGCTGTTGTCTCCCTCGGAAGTCCTACACCCACCAAGTCCAGGCTCAACCAGCCGAGATCCAGGCCAGCCATCGCTCTGTTCTCTAGCTACCAGCGCGGGTTTGGGGGGGCATCCTCCAAATGTTAACGGTATAAAGTTAGTTGCAACCGGGCCTGTATCCACATTTCCTGTGGGCAACCTTGTGGGTAAGTGCCATTTTGGCGGTGGGAATGCTGCACCGATGGCGGTCACTTTCGGTGGGAATGTTGCACAGGTTATTTTTTGACCAGCCCGATCACTGTTTTTTTCGGTGGGGATGTTGCACCGTACGCTAGAGCCCAGATTCCCTAGCATCTGTCAATCAGGTAGTCAGCCATTTATGTAGGTGGGGATGCTGCACTTTTGAACCCATCACACCCTTAAATGTGGACAATTTAACGGTTTCTGTGGGTATCTCCTGAATAACTTTCACCCATAGGTGGGGATGTTGCACCGTAAGCGGTGGGGATGTTGCACCGTAAGCGGTGGGGATGCTGCACCGTAGATTTTCTATATTCCTTTTTCTTTCATGATGTTATGACGCTTTCAATCGCCCATAACCCTGTTTTAGCCCCGAACTATCCCTATATCCCTTTACCTATACAACCCCATTGACCCTTCGGTGTGTTCTCCCGCCAGCTTCGGCTGACCTTATTGGTCACTCCTGGCATAGAAACCTCCGATCTATCCTCCTCGGCATGCTGCAAATGCTACATGGCATGAAAAAGCCCCTCCAGCAAAACTGCCAGAGGGGCTTTGAAAGCGGCTGAGCCGCAATCGCTACATCAAGCCTTGTTCAGCGAAGCTCGTGCAGTCCGTGCCTGCCACGATGATGTGATCAAGCACTTTCACGTCGAGCAACCCAAGGACCTCCTGGATGCGCTTAGTGATCTGACGATCTGCATGACTCGGCTCAATCGAACCCGAAGGGTGGTTGTGCGTGAGGATCACAGCCCCAGCATTCACCTCAAGAGCCCTGCGAGCTATCTCACGCGGATAGACCGAGGCACTGTTAAGCGTGCCCTGGAACAGCTCCTCATGCTGGATCAGCCGATGCTGGGAATCCAGCCAGCTAACCGAGAAGACCTCATAGGGTACTGTGGCATAGCGAATCGTCAGGTAGTCCAGGGTGATGTTCGGCCGATTGAAAACGGCGTTAAAGTCCTGGTACTTGCCATAAAACCGCTTTTCGATGATCCGCAAAGCCTCTGCTATCACAGCGTCCTCTTCCTTCTTGCGCTGGCCAGGGTCCACTGCAAGCCCCTTTCCAGGGAAGGCATAGACCTCAGCCGGCTCGGATACTGCGAACAGATCCATCTGGTTCGTGCGCTTCATCACATTCTCCTCTCTCTCATACCCGTTGCCGGGCCTCACCCAGAGATAGGGAGATCACTGACGTGGCCGCTCTTCATGTCACCACCCGCCCTATCTCCCCACGAGACCTGCATTCCGCAGGAATGAGAGAGGAGATGGATCATGAGCAAGAGCAAGCGTGCGATCGACGGCATTCGGGAAGCACTCATCCAGGGCCTGAAGGAAGGCACCGCCCCCTGGCAGAAACCCTGGAAGCCCGGTGACACGGATGTGAGCCAGCCCTACAACGCCTCTTCAGGCCGCGTGTATACGGGTTGGTCGAACATCGTGAGCCTCTGGGTCGCAGCAGATCGATTCGGCTACACGAGCCCTGCCTGGGTCACCTTCAAGCAAGCGAAGGATCTCGGCACACACCCTCGCAAGGGGGAAAAGGGCACTCCGGTGGAATTCTGGAAGTTCCACAAGAAGCGCGAGAAGGACGAGAACGGCAAAATCGAGGAGAAGGTCATCCCGGTGAACCGTATCTTCTACGTCTTCAACGAGCAGCAGCTGGCTGACCCGCTGACGGAGGCTGCCAAGCCCCCCGTCATTGAGGCCCAACCAGAGCCCGTGCAGTTCGTTGCGCGGCTGATTGAGGCCTCAGGGGTAGCTCTGACCTGGGGAGGCGACAAGGCCTACTACCGGCCCTCTACGGACGGCATCCGCCTGCCTCGCCCTGAGCAGTTCCATGAAGTCAGCGAAATTGCGGCGACTGGGCTGCATGAGCTGATTCATGCGACTGGCGCTGCCAACCGCTTGAACCGCGACAAGAGCGATCGCGCTCGAGAGGAGGTGGTGGCGGAAGCTGGCGCCTGGCTTGCTGCTATGCGTTTCGGCCTGCCTGCCACCCCGGAAAACTCCGCGTCCTACCTCACCGGCTGGGCCTCACGGCTCACTGGCGATCAGGCGAAGGAGCTGGACCGTGCTCTGTCTGATGCACAGAAGGCGGTCACCTTCATTGAACAGCTCGCACAAGAGTGCGGGATGCTTGATGAAGCCCCGGAGTCACCAGCCGCTACTGCGGTTGCGTGATAGCAACACCCATTCAACAGCCTTCCCCCCCGGGAAGGCTTTTTTTCTGGGCGGCAGTTTTCCCTGGCGCTATGTATGTATTATATGTACAGTACATACATACAATACATACACCGGGAGAGAGAGGCATGACGATCAAGCCTGAGATCCAACAGCGCATTGTAGCGGCCGCGGAAGAGCTGGTAGCGGAAGGCGTGGACAAGCCCACCAATGAGCAGGTCCGGGAGCGCCTGGGCGGCGGCTCCCTATCCCATATCTCGCCGGTCATGCGGGAGTGGAGGGAGAGCCAGATGGTCACGGCCGTCGCCATCCGGGACATGCCCAAGGAGATTCGCACGGTCCTCGAGCGCGTTGGTGCCGAGCTGTGGCGCAGCGCCAGCCAGCTGGCGGATGAGGATGTTGAGAGGATTCGCGCCCAGTCGAATGAGCAGCTGAAGGCCGCTCATGACGAGCGCGATGAAGCCCTCAGGGAAATCGAGCGGCTTGAGGCTCGCATCACGTCCATGCGGGAGGACCACGAACACGAGAAGGCACAGGTTGCACGGCTGACGGAAGACAACCAGACCCTGGCCACCGAAACGGCTACCGCCAAGCAACGCGCCGAGGACGCCATGGAGCGTGTCAACGATCTCCATGGCCAGCTGAGCCGGCAAAGCGACCAGCTGGAGACAGCTCGCGGCCAGGTACAGCAGTTGCAGTCGGCCGTGGATCAGCTGCGCGAGGACAAGGCCTCGATCGGCAACCAGTTGGCCACCGTCGAGAGTGACCTCAAGAGCACCACCAGAGAGCTTGAAGCCGCCCATCAACGGGAATCACGCCTCCAGCAGACCCTGGAAGAGGTCAGCCAGGAGCTGTCCTCGCTCCAGCAGGAGCAGGCCAGCCTGCGCTCGGAGCAAGCCTCGACCGCCAAGCGGAACGACGAGCTGAAGGAAGAGAGCGCCACCCTACGAAGCACCATCGACCAACTCAGGGCCTCGGGCAGCGAGGCAAACGCCGAGCTGAAGACCGCCCGGGAGCAGATCGAGGAGCTGAAGGGGATCAGGCAAGAGCTGGCCGATACGCGGACAGAACTCGCGGTCTCGCAAGCCCGTGAAGAGGCGTTGCGTGGCCAGTTAGACCAGCGCCCCGATGCGTCACAACCGACACGGGGCGATAAATCCTAAGCACGGAGGAACCATGACGTTCAAAGCCCCCATCACGATTGCCAGTGCTGTGCTGGCGCTCTCCCCCACCTTGGCGCCAGCTGACATGATCCTGGGCAGCTGGAATGTGCGCCAGCTCGGCTGGGACAACGGCAAGGAAGTCGAGAAGGTCGCCCATGTCGCCCAGTCGATGGACCTCATCGCCTTGCAGGAGCTGATGGACGAGAGCGCCCTCGAGGAGCTGGTCGCCCACCTCGAGTCGACAACCGGCGAAGCCTGGGGAGCCATGGCCAGTCATTCCCTTGGCGAGGGGGAGCGTTACCGGGAGCACTACGGCTTTGTCTGGCGCCTGTCGGAGGTGGAGTACGCTGAGGGGGCCGTGGTGTTCTTGGATCATGATGACGTGTTCGCCCGTGAGCCCTACTCAGCCATGTTCCGCGATCGCGAGACGGGGCAGGAGCTGGCGCTGGCCAACCTGCATGTCATCTATGGGGATAGCGTCAGCGAACGTGCGCGGGAGGTGGAGGCCTTGGCCGACTACTGGGGATGGCTGGAGGAAGTCTACCCAGACACGCCGCGAGTCCTGGCCGGCGACTTCAACCTGGAGCCGGACCACGAGGCCTGGGGGCCTCTGCGATCTGCTGGCGCCTCTCCCGCGCTGAATCGTGTGGCGACCACGCTGGCGCATGAGACCGGCGTGTACCGGCACCTCTACGACAACTTCTGGCTCAACCCGAACGAACTCTCCATCAGCGATACTGGTGTGATCCCGTTTCCCACCTTGCTGGGCATGAACCACGAGGAGGCTCGGTCCAGGGTCTCCGACCACGCGCCGATTTTCCTGGCCACCGATGGCGCTGAGATTCAGCTCTATGCCTGGCCTGGCACTGACGCCACACCGAGCGAAGACGTGGCGCCGTCCGACCTGAGCTGCATAGACCTCAACGAGAGCCCGGAGGGTGCCCTGGAGGGGCTGCCCCACATCGGTCCTGCCCGGGCCGAGCTTGTCGCCGAGGGACGCCCCTGGGGCTCTGTGGCGGCGCTGAAGGATATAGATGGCCTTGGGCCTGTTCGTGTCGCCGACATCCGCGAGAGCGGTCTCCTGTGCCCGCTGAGCGTGGCTGGCTGACAGTGGGCGCCCTACCTCCCCTCGAGACCTGCATCCGGCAGGAATGAGAGAGGAGATGGATCATGAGCGCACACGACGACATCCTGGATAGGCTGTGGGCGGCACGTCCGAAGGTCTACACCGCAATCTGCAAAGACATGGCCGGGGAGTGGGACTTGCGCATTGAGTATGTGCAAGTCACGCCTCAGGCCGATCGCGAGGTAGAGCACCAAATGGCTATCCAGAAAGCCAAGGAGTCCTGCGCGGGGGCATGGGAGCGTGGCGTGGAGTACGCGCCCTGCATGTCGACGCCAGACACCAGCGCCATCGCCTGCATAGGCTTGTTCGAGGGAGGTGTCGAGCCGGCTATGCTCGATGAGGCCTACTTCGACTGTTCTGCATAACGCGCATCTCGACTGCGTGCTTCACTGGGATGGGAGGTGATCCTGGCCGGACACCCCCCACCCCACCTTCCCTCAGGCACCGGCCTGCCGCCTTGTGTCATCCCCTTCCCTACCTCCTCACGAGACCTGCAATCCCGCAGGAATGAGAGGAGAAAGCACCATGACGATGAAGACAGCCACCCTCACTGACGCCCAGTGGGCTGACATCATGCAGCTGGTTGGCCGCGGCGAATCGGATCTCGCCGAGTACGTTCCCCACCATGCCAGCAAGGATGGGTACTCGCCCGAAGAGATCGATGACCTGGAGAGGTTGCTCAAGGGTGATGCCTCAGCGGCGCTGTCCAAGCAGCTGGCTGACGACACAGATGCTTCCAGTGAGGCGCCAGCGACCCGGACCTACACCGCCTTCTGCCAGGAGAGTAATGGCACAGGCACGGTCTGGATCAGCTCCATCGAGGTTGATGCACAGGAGAACCGCGACAAGGAGCTGGTGGCAGCTGAAGAGCAGGCGAGGTACGAATGCGCCCGTGACTGGGACCGTTTGACCGACCCTGACGATGAAGACTCCCCGCTCGATATAAGCGGCATAGTCTGCATGGGCCTTGCCGATGGCGAGGTTAACATTGCGATGTGGGATGACTCTCACTTCGAGTAGGACCAATTAAAAAGCACCACCCTCCTCTGGGTGGTGCTTTTCTTTATACAGACATAGGTACTACAGCAAGGCTATTTGTTGTTTAGCAAAATCAGTGGCGTCTTTCAGTTTTTTCTGGTCCTGCCTGCTAATGCGGACATTCCCAATGACCTGATCAGCCATCGCGATTAGGGCTGAATATTGATCTTTGGCTTTGCTGTCCTCTTCAAAAGCTACATACGAGTTGGCAACACTTAGTTGCATGCGAATGAAACGTGCGACCTGAAGCCCTGCATGATCAATATTATCACTGGATGCTAGCAGTCTACCGAACATGTCAGCATAGTATCCCGCTTTATCCAGGTTAGGATCGCGGTTGTGACTATAGCTTGAAGTGAGCCACCCGCTAGGGATGGGGGCAGCGTTGGAGCGTGTGTACGACGCATGGTATTCATACAAGGCGTAAGTCGCATCCAGGCTGCCTTTTTCGGACAGGTAGCCCAGGTAAAAGAGACCGTCCTTGGGCCGGAAGCGATCTGACCTCCCAAAATCACTGATACAATTCCAATACGCCATGATGGCGTCGGGATCGCCCTGCTGGGCTAATGCCTCAACACTCCAGTGAGGCTCTTGGTAAGGGCATGTGTCATTACCGTCAATTTCATTGTCCCCCTGTTTGGCAATCAACCTCAATGCCGGCGGATAACCATCTCGAGCTAGAGGTTCAATAATCCCCATGGCGCGCTCCTCACGCCCAAGCTGGTAGTTTCGCAGTCCCTCCTCATATTTTACTTTTTCACCACCCTGCTCGACATACTGAGATATTTTTGGGGGCTCCCTATCTATCGTGCTGGCGCAGCCTGTTAATGCCATGGTAACAAGCACTACAAATGATCCCTTCAGCATTATTGTGTCTCCATTAAAATCGCCCTAGTGGTTGTTCAGGCCTCACTTGTTGCCGCTCAATTATGGAGCGGTTCGCCGAGATTATATCAGCCTGGATGCCCAGAAGACCGCAAGGGTCACTTCACCCCCTATCCCCTCTCGAGACCTGCAATCCCGCAGGAATGAGAGGAGAAGCCCAATGAAGACCATCAATGCAGTCCGCCACCATGACGCCGACGCTGGCCTGGCATGGCTGGAAGTGCCGAAGCCCATCGTGAAAGGCCTGGGGATAGACAATGCTATCTCGCGCAAGTGCCTTGTCGACGCTACCAGCGTCTACCTCACGGAGCCCGTGGCTTCCCGCCTTGTGCTGCTGACGCTGGAGGACAAGCAGGTTGAAGTGGTGATCAGCGAGCAGCCGGCCTCACAGGAGACCATGGTTCAAGAGCTGAGCGGCTATACGCCTGCTCGCCTCGGAGACCAAGTGACCCTCCTCGAGGACCGCCTGATCGACCTGCCTCGGGTCAACGACCTGGGGGGCGAGGAGATCCTGGAGATTGCCTCGCAACTGCAAGACCGGGCGCAGCGCTACTGCAACGTCATGCTGCCTGAACACGAGTGGGTCTCTGACCTGCTGCAATTCAAGAAGGGGCTGGAAGCAGAAGTGGCGCTGCGTGATTGCACGGCCCACACCTCGACGGTCGGCATGATGACCGAGGTGCGCCGCGGCAACAGCGAGGGGTACGTCTGCACGGCTTACCTGACGCGAGCCCTGTCGAAGGCAGGCTTGGTCGCTGTCCCCGTGGTGGCCGCCAAGTTCTGGAGCTGGGAGCAAGCCGACCAGCTCTCGAGGAAGATCCAGGAGTGGTACTGCTGGTGAGCTGCCGGATCGCCATGATCCACATAGACGGAAAGGGCCAGTGGCCCTCTGGAGGAAAGCATGTCCAGCATCACGTTTGTGACGGATCAACGACCCGGTGAGCCTGATCTCCTGTCAGGACATCAGCTCGAGGCGTTGACCATCATGGATCTGGATCGCAGCAAGGTGCTGCTGCGTGTCCTGCCGTCTGGCCCATGGACCCATGAGGCCCTGGTCGAGACGGGGGATGGCATCGCACAGATGCTGCCCCAGGAGGTCGAGAATGGCGTTGAGGCCTTTCTCGGCTCCCAGTGGGTAGGCAGCACTGAAGTGTGACCTACCGGATCGCTCGATCCTTTCTCAAGCCCCTCCTCTTCTGAGGCTGGGGCTTTTTCATGGTGCGCCAGGCATGGCGCGCAGCGCCAATTAGGCGCTATCCGGTCCGCCGTGGTGGTTGGCCGGATGACTTGGGGGTGAAAGTCCCCTACGGACCCTGATAGCGGGAACCGTTAGCTGAACAGC
>NZ_JAMXSJ010000004.1:0-163516 GCF_024124725.1 Halomonas sp. Ps84H-12
ACGACGACCAGCTCACCCGCGACCCCCATAGCGAGATCTCCCTGATCTACTACCCCAACCGCGAAGGGTTGGAAGACCGGGTGTATCGCATCAAGACCGAGCGTAGTGGTGCCAGCACACCGGAGCCACGTACTACGCACCAGGTAAGCAACCTGGAGATCCTGACGCACGAGGGTGACACGGTCACACTGCGGTTCAACTGGCACACGTTGAGTCATCGATATAAAAAGACCGACAGCTTTTTTGGCACCTCGTTTTACACCCTGGACGTGTCGAGCGAGCGTCCATTGATCACAAGAAAAGTCGTGCAGCTGAATAACGACTATATCCATCAGGTCATTGATGTGTATCACGTTTAATCGATGCCGATGAAGACAGGGAAGTCACTTATCCTGCTATCACTCGAAGCGATAGCACGTTAGAAATAACAATTTCAAAACCACTTAACCCTGGTGAAAATATAATGAAAACTTTCAAAAAGACCTCCCTCGCCACTCTGCTAAGTGCCACTACGATGTTATCAGCGATGAGTGTCGCTGCTAATGAAGATCCCGTAAAACTTGGCTTAATGCTGCCCTATTCAGGAACCTACACCGCTCTTGGAGAAGCCATCACTAACGGCCTGAAGCTGGCCATTGATCAAGAAGGTGGCCAACTGGGTGGCCGTGATGTGGAGTATATCGAGCTTGATTCAGAGGCTGACCCTTCCAAGGCACCTCAGAACATGAGCCGTTTGGTCAATGGAGATAATGTTGACTTCGTAATCGGCCCGGTTCACTCCGGGGTTGCAATGGGAATGTTGCGTGTTGCCAAACAGACTGGCGCTATCACCATCATTCCGAACGCAGGGTTGGGTGCCGCCACGAATGAGCTGTGTATGCCGAATGTGTTCCGCACTTCGTTCAGCATGTGGCAAGACAGCTATCCAATGGGCAAGGTGGCGTACAATCAAGGGCATCGAAAAATTGTCACCATTACATGGGATTACGCTGGGGGCAAAGAAGACCTGGCTGGCTTTGAAGAGGCTTTCACCGCTGAGGATGGCGAAATCGTTCAGCAGATTTTGGTGCCATTCCCAAGCACCGAGTTTCAGAGCTACCTAACCCAGATTGCCAGCCTAGAGCCGGACGCCGTCTACACCTTCTTTGCTGGCGGCGGCGGTGTCAGCTTCGTTAGAGATTACGCTGCAGCAGGGTTAAATGAGAGCATCCCCCTGCTGGGTTCAGGTTTCCTTACCGAAGGTAACTTGGAAGCGCTGGGCGAGGCGGGTGAAGGGGTAATGACGACGCTTCATTACGCTGAAACCCTCGAAAATAACGCCAATCAGTCCTTCGTGACCGCCTACGAGAATGCTTACGGAGAAACGCCTGATACCTATGCCGTGCAAGGTTACGACACAGGTATGATGCTGGCACAGGCGCTCAGTGTGCTGGGTGGTGATACGTCTGATCGGGAGCGTTTGATCGATGTGTTAGCCAATGTGCAACTGGCCAGCCCCCGTGGCCCGCTCAGCTTCTCTGCTTCCCACCATCCTATCCAGAATGTGTATCTACGCGAGATTCGCGACGGCAAACATGAGGTCGTCAGTATCGCTGCCGAGAATCTTGAAGTCCCTGATGACGCTTGCCAGATGTAACGGCTTCTTGCATCACCTTGGGGCGGGAATAGTCCGCCCCTCACTCGGATTCTCGGAGGGATCGTATGGATCTCGCATTTTTTAGCGTACAGCTTCTGAATGGATTGCAGTACGGGTTGCTGCTGTTTTTGATCGCCAGTGGCTTAACACTGATTTTTGGCATTATGGGCATCATTAATCTCGCCCATGGTGCCATGTACATGATTGGCGCCTATCTGGTGTATGACTTGACTCTGCGCTTTGGCAATTTCTGGCTGGCCATGTTGGCGGCCATCCCCATCGCGATTGCCCTGGGACTCATCATTGAGCGCTTGTTTCTTGATACGCTTTACAAGCGTGACCATCTGTACCAGGTCTTGCTGACCTTCGGGCTGATTTTAGTGCTTAACGAAGCACAGCGAATGATCTGGGGAGGCGATGTACATCGCGTGCCGGTACCCGCACCGTTTGACGCCAGCATCCAACTGACCGACAACCTACAGTACTCGGTCTACCGGCTCTTTGTGATGGGCGTCTGTTTGGCCTTGGCCGGGGTGATCTATGGGGTGATTCGTCATACGCGCCTGGGCATCATCATTCGTGCTGGTGCCGTCAACCGCGACATGGTGGAAGGGCTGGGGATCAATGTTCGTACTCTTTTTACGCTCATCTTCAGTGTTGGTGTGGCGCTGACAGCCTTTGCGGGCATGATCGCCGCACCACTCACCTCTATTGCGCCTGGCATGGGCGACAGCATTTTGATCACGTGTTTTGTGGTTGTGGTCATCGGTGGGATTGGTTCCATTAAAGGGGCATTTTGGGGCGCCATTATCATTGGCATGGCCACCACCTTTGGGGCGGTGCTCATCCCCAGTCTCGCCAGCATGGTGATCTATCTGATCATGGCGGCGGTTTTACTGGTGAAACCGCGCGGTCTTTTCGCGTGAGGAGAATAAGCAATGTTACATAGATACCCCAAGCGCGTTGCCTACATCATGCTGGCATTGACGGCGCTGGTAGCTACCTTCCCGCTTTGGGGAGTGGCCGTGTTCGGTAGCCAAGCTAATTTCATGTTAGAGAAGCTGACGTTGATGCTGATTCTGGCGCTGTTTGCGATGAGCCTGGATCTGTTAGTGGGCATCGTAGGCCTAGTAAGCCTCGGGCATGCGCTCTTTTTCGGTTTAGGAGCTTACACGCTGGCCTTGGCCAGTCCTGATTTTAGCCCAGCGTCTATGTGGTGGATGTTACCACTGGTCATAGGCGTCTCGGCCTGCGTTGGGCTAATAGTTGGCATCTTGGTCATTCGTACTAAAGGCATCTTCTTTATTATGACGACCCTGGCATTTGGCCAGATGCTTTACTACTTCATTAGTACTTCCCAGTTTGCGGGTGGAACCGACGGCGTCTTTATTATGTTCCGACCCAGCCTCGCAATAGGCGATACCACGCTGGTGGACCTGGATAATCCTTATAGCTTCTTTTACTTCTGCCTGGGAATGCTGCTGGTCGGATATCTCTTTCTACGCTGGTTGACCCGTTCCTATTTCGGCCAGGTGCTGGACGGTATTCACGACAACGAGCACCGCATGCAGGCCCTAGGCTATGCCACCAGTGGCTACAAATTGATTGCCTTTGTGATTGCCGGGGTCATGGCAGCCATTGCTGGCATGTTGGCGGCGATGCAGTACGGTTTCGCCAACCCGGCTCAGCTTGGCTGGCACACCTCTGGCGAAGTGTTAATGATGCTGATTTTAGGCGGCATGGGTACCATTTTTGGCCCCATCCTAGGCGCTTTTGCTTACGAGATACTGCTGTTTGTCTATGAACACGCCACAACGCACTGGCCGATCCTGATGGGCTTGACGATTATCGTCGCTGTCTTGGTTCTCCCTCGAGGTATTGCAGGTGTGATGATAGCGCCCCCCTGGCAACGCAAACGCACTACGGTTTCTAGCAACGAGGACGAGACAAAACAAGCATCTTCAGCCTCCGCTCAACCCGCTACACAGAGTAAGGGGGACTAAACCATGCGCAATGATATTGTCTTAGCCACCCAGGGCCTGACCCGTCGTTTTGGTGGTCTGGTCGCCGTCAACGACGTTGATTTTGATGTAAAAGCTCACGAGATACATGCCATCTTGGGGCCGAATGGAGCTGGAAAAAGCACGCTGATCAATTTGCTTTCTGGCGAGATTCCACCCTCGGAAGGTGAGGTGCTATATCAACAGCAACCGATTCAAGGCAAAAATGCGCGTCAGATCGCACGCCTAGGTATCGGTCGCAGCCATCAAAAGACCAATATCTTCCCCCGTCTTACATGCCTGCAAAACTGTGAGCTCGCAGCGCGTATTCATCTGGGCGGTGTGTTTGGCAGTTGGCGTTCACGGCATACCGCTCGACAGGTGAGCGAGCGGGCTCAAGAGGTACTGGAAACTTGTCAGCTGAACCACCGGGCGCATACGACCGCCTCGGACATGAGCTACGGTGAACAGCGCCAGCTCCAAATTGCCATGGTACTAGCAACTGCTCCGACACTAATGCTGTTGGATGAGCCGATGGCAGGCATGGGGCGTGAAGAGACTGCCCAGGTCACGGAGCTGCTCGCCAGTTTGACCGACCGCTACACCCTGGTGCTGATTGAGCACGATATGGACTCGGTCTTCCGCTTGGCCGACCGTATCACGGTCATGGTCGATGGCTGTGTGCTAGAAAGTGGCCCAACGGAGCAGATACGTAACAGTGAGAAAGTCCGTGATGTCTACCTGGGACGCCATGATGAGGGGGCAACCGCATGACCACAAACGCTACAGAGACGCCCTTGATTGATGCCCGAGGGCTGCATACCTACTACGGCGAAAGCCATGTATTGCATGGGGTCGATTTGACCCTAATGCCCGGAGAGACCCTCAGCCTGCTGGGCCGTAATGGCATGGGCAAGACCACCACGTTGAAGTCTATCCTCGGCTTTGTACCGCCACGCCGGGGGGAAGTCTTTATCAAGGGTGTGTCAACCGCGAAGCGTCGTCCCTGGCAGCTGATGCGTCAAGGGATCGGATACGTGCCGGAAGGGCGTGGGATATTCCCCGGCATCAGCGTGCGTGAGCACCTCATCATGGCGGCGCGCCCCAATGAGCGGGGAGAGACCCCCTGGACCATGGAGCGAGTTTTGGACACGTTTCCGCGCTTGGGGCAGCGCATTAATCATGATGGAGCGCTGTTGTCAGGCGGAGAGCAGCAGATGCTCTCGATTGGTCGCGCACTAACGACGAACCCAGATCTGATGATTCTCGATGAGGCAACGGAAGGGTTAGCGCCGCTGATCCGTGATGAAATCTGGAAGATCATTCGTACGATTAAGGCGACGGGCATTTCGACCATCATTGTCGATAAGAATATCGATAACCTGCTGGAAGTAGCCGAAAAACAATTACTGCTAGTCAAGGGTGAAGTGATGTACAGCGGCGATTTTCAGGGGCTAAAAAACAACCCTGCGCTCCTGGAAACTCACCTAGGCGTTGCCTGAGAAGAGAGCCCGGCAAGCCAATACTTGTCGGGCTATTGATGGCAGGCAGTGCAATTCAATGGCACTAGGAAGTTTGTTGCATGCAATTACATAAGGATTGGTCGGTTCCCGCGATCACCGCAGGCTTTGTGGCAGTGCTGGTCTCGTACTCTGGCCCGCTGGCTATCTTTTTTCAGGCGGCTCAGAGCGCTGACATCTCAAACACGATGATGACCTCTTGGGTCTGGGCCATCTCTATTGGGGCTGCTGTCTCGGGTATCTTGCTGAGCCTGTGGCTGAAAGTACCGGTCGTGACTGCCTGGTCTGCTCCAGGCACTGCCTTGCTGGTCACCCTATTTCCGGGATTATCTCTCAATGAAGCAGTGGGGGCGTATCTGACGGCAGCGATGATCATTTTCGTGATCGGTATAACGGGCTCTTTTGACCGTATTATCCAGATGATTCCGCCCGGCATTGCCAGTGCCATGATGGCGGGCATCCTATTTCAATTCGGTATTGGCGTCTTCGTTTCATTGGAAAGTGTGCCAGCATTGGCGATTGGTATGTTGATTGCCTACTTGGTATTTAAACGGCTAACACCGCGTTACAGCCTAGTACTGCTATTGGTGGTCGGCGTTGCCTTGGCGGTCTTATTAGAAGGTGCAAGTTTGGAAGGGGTTGCAGTGGAGTTTGCGCAGCCGCAGTTCATCCGTCCGGAGTGGACGTGGAACGCTACCTTGAGCTTGGCTATACCTTTGGTCTTGGTCAGTCTAACGGGGCAGTTCTTGCCCGGCATGGCCATTCTGCGTACCTCAGGCTATTCAACACCAGCTAAGCCAATTGTTACTGTGGCTAGTCTAACATCTTTCGGGACGGCCTTTTTCGGCGGTATTACCACTGTGATCGCCGCGATTACAGCAGCTATCTGTACCAGTAAGGAGGCTCATGAAGACCCCGATAAGCGTTACGTCGCAGGTGTAGCAAATGGAGTGTTCTATCTAGTTGGTGGCATTTTTGCGGGCACCATTGTGGCGCTATTTACCTCCTTGCCTAGCGAATTTGTTGCGGTACTTGCAGGCTTAGCACTGATTGGCGCTATCAGTAGCAATATCAGCGCGTTCGCTGCCGAGAAAAGCCATTTAGAGGCCTCTGTGATGACGTTCATTGCCACGGCATCGGGAATCAGTTTTTTAGGTCTTGGTTCAGCTTTCTGGGGAGTGATCGTTGGAGCGCTGGCGTATAACTTGCTGCACCGGCGTTTCACCCTACTTAACCACAAGGCTTAATAACAATAAGGACTGCTTAAACAGTCTTTGGAGAATAACTATGCATAATATAGTGGTTGCTATTGATGACAGCGAGTACTCACTGAACGCTGTAGAGTTTGGACAACGTCTCGCATCGCAGCTGGGCATAGAGGTAAAGGCTATCTCTGTGGTGCCAGAGCAAGATGCGGTAGCTTCACGCCGTGCTACGCTGAAAACACGCTTTGAGGCCCACCAACTCCATAACATAGCTATTGATGTTGTCGTTCATGACAGCGCTAAAGCTTACCTTGGTCAGCTTGCCAGTCGCGAGGATACAGGAGTGTGCATGATGGCACACGGGCGGCGCCCTGTACCGGAGATGCTGATCGGCAGCGTAACGGCAGGCGTTGTGCGGCGCTCTCAGCGGCCGGTGTTTCTGTGCGGGCCGCGCTATAATAACCGTCTTCACCAGCAAGTTGACGTATTGGCTGTTTGCGTTGATGGTTCTACGCTATCCGAACAAATACTGCCCTATGCCGCAGCGCTGGTGAAGCGATTAGGAGCGCGCTTACAGCTGCTTCAGGTAATAGATACGTTTGCTGTTAGCAAACCAACGTCGTTAGGTCATACCGACGTGTTAGAGTCGGCCTATTTGGCTGAATTGGCACGCCGTGTTGAAAGCGAGCAAGCGCTTGAGGTTGACTGGGAAGTGCTCCATGGCGATCCGGCTGACTCTATCGTGAATTACTTAGCAGATAGCCACAATACCATGCTGGCCATGACCACCCATGGCCGTAGTGGTATCACTCAGGTAGTCACAGGAAGCGTTAGCCATGAGGTCGTCCATGAAGCTCCTTGTCCGGTCGCTGTGCTCCGACCTTAAAACAGAACATTTCCACAATTATGGATACCGGCCTGAGCGCCGGTTTTCAACCAGCACATCTAAAATAGCATTGGCTGTTTGCATGAGGTGAGAAGGCTTTTCACCACGACGGCGGCTACATATAACAGGTGATGTGATACTGCTATCCGCTAGCGGTACATAGGTAATACCATCTCGCTGAACACGCTTGACCTGTTCTGGTACGAGTGTAATGCCTATACCTGAAGCTACTAGGCTCAGAGCGGTTTGTACTTCATTCGCTTCCTGAACAACCTGTACTTTCAGCCCCCTTCTACGAAAAATACCCAGCACCATATCAGCTAAGCTCGGGCGTGGCTTGGCTGGGAAGAGAATGAGAGGGTAGCAGGCCAGCTCTTCACAGCTTGGGGCTGTGCCTTCAAGTGGGTGCCCGCTGGGTAAAGCAGCAATAATTGGCTCATCGAAAAGAATTTCTTGCTCTACGTCTGGGTCATCAATCCGTATACGGCCAAACCCCATATCGATCCGACCTGCCTTCAAAGCCTGAATTTGCTGAACTGTCGTAAGCTCTGCTAAAGATAACTCGACATTGTCCATTTGTCGCAAGTCGCGAACCAGCATGGGAAGCTGACCGTAAAAGACGGAAGGAACAAAGCCAATACCAAATAGTTGACGCTTGTTACGGGCCATATGCCGTGTAGCTTCAATGGTGACTTCGACCTTTTCGAGTATCTGGATGGCGTGTTGCTGGAAGAAGATTCCAGAAGGAGTTAACTGTAGCCCTCGTGAGTTACGTTCGAAAAGCTCTGTACCCACCTCTTGTTCTAGCTGCTTGATTTGGCGAGACAGCGGAGGCTGAGACATGTGCAGCCGTTCAGCGGCACAGGTGAAGTTGAGCTCTTCGGCAACAACGCAGAAGTATCTGAGGTGGCGTAGTTCCATGATACCTCCAGAGTATAGTCAGTTATTCAAATAATATTGGAATTGTTGTATGAGAGGCCACAAGCTATCGGCTGTATGGTTTTAATACATAACTGTTTGGAATACTTAAAAAGTATAGCCTACCAGTTTTAAGAAACAAAACGCCTAATGCTTTAGTTGAATAGGAGACGAGGCCCTTATGTATACACGTATTTTGGTTCCCATAGATGGCTCTGCTCATGCACAGCATGCCCTGCGGATTGCTTGCCAGTTATTAGATAGCAACGATGCAACACTCCATCTACTGCATGTGCCCGAATCACTGATGTATGCAGCCACCTTGGTATGGGGGCTTGGTGCCGTTAATGCGGAAGCTTCCAATGCTGAGCGGGAAAAGTTGGGCAACGAGCTTTTAGAGCAAGCAGCAAAATCAGCCAAAGAGCATGGTGCTCAGCATGTGGAAAAGCAGCTTATCAACGGCGATCCAGTACGGGTGATATTAGCGACTGCAGAGGAGTGTGGAGCTGATGCCATTGTTATGGGGAGCCGTGGGCTAAGCGATTTAGGCGGGGTTGTAATTGGTAGTGTTTCACACAAAGTGAGCCACCTCGCTAAGTGCCATGTCATTACCGCAAGCCAGTAGCGCGCAACAACCAAATTGCGTCAACACTAAAAAAGGGTGCCCAATGATAGGCACCCTTCCTTAAGTTTAGAGCATAAGGTTAACGCTCGAAGATAGCGGGTTAGGCGCTTTTCTTCTGGTTTTCCTTCTGATCAACGGTTTTACCTTTCTGGTCGCTCTGCTTGCTGTCACTGGCGTCGCTGGGTTGGGGCAGCGATGGCAGAGATTTGGCTAGCATATCAACACTGTGACGATAGTAGAGCTGGCTCTTGTTGTGCTCGCCTAGGCTTGCGTAGAGGCGAGCAAGCTCGGCACACACTTCGCCATTGGGGCGCTGGCGCTGGCTGGCTTCAAAGTATTCCAGCGCTTTTTCCCACTGGCCAACACGTAGTGACAGGCGTCCACAGGCGAGCAGCAGCTCGGGGTCGTTGGGGCGCTCTTGTAGCCACTTTTCGGCCTTGGCGAGCTGGCGAGCGGCATCGACATTGAGCAGGCCGTAGCGCTTGACCAAGCGGGCGTCCCAGTGGTTATCCAGTGAGTGGTTCAGCAGACGCTCGGCAATCGGCTCTTCGTTGGCATGTAGCAGTGCCTCGGTATAGAGCACGATCAGCTCGGTATTGCCGCGCAGGTAGTCGGGCATATCCGCCCACAGCCCGCGAACCCGTTCGATATTGGTAGGGTTCTTCGCTTCGAAGATGATCAGCTCGCGATACGCTTTGAGTTCCAGCTGTTCGCGCTCTTGCTGGGTAATCAGCTTCTGCGCGGCCAGACGTGGAATCAGGCGGCGCAGGCCTTCCCAGTCGTTGACGCTCAGGTGTACCTGCTTCAAAAGCTTCAGTACCTGCGGGTGATTGGTGAGCTGCTTATCCAGGCGAGTGAGAATTGCCAGAGCCTCTTCCGGCTGCTGACGGTCAATCATCAGCTGCGCCTGCATCAGGCCAACGGCGGTATCCGCACCGTCGGTGGTCAGCTGGGCCTGGTTCAGATGCTCCTGGGACTTCTCGTGGTCGCCCTGATAGTGGGCTGCCAGCGCGGCCGATAGGTAGTTCACCAGCGGTGTGCTGGAGTCGTCGGCGGCGCGCACCAAGGTTTTCTCGGCTTTTTTCCAGCGGCCTTCGGTGAGTGCCACCAAACCACGCACGGTGCGTTTCATGGCGCGACGGTTACGGGCGCGGCTGTTCCAGGTACGGAAGCGACCAACCGGGCGAATAATGCCGGTAAGCAGGCGCAGCGCGAAGTGCAGCACAATAAAGGCACCCAGCAGCAGCACCAGACCAAACCAGAACGAGGTTTGAACCGAGGTGTCGCCCACTCGAATCAGCCAGTAACCGGGCACTGACATCATCAGGTGCCCAAAGAGCGCGCCAACCGCAAGGCCCGCGACGATCAACAGGATGAGTTTTCTCATGCATCACCTCCATCCTGACGACGCGACTCGAAACGGTTGTCGATGAAGCTGGCCAGCGCTTGCTGTGAGGCGCTGATATCCGGCAGCTCGGGCTTTACTTCGGCCTGCTTCAGCTCTTGAAGGCGGGCTATGACGCTCTGGGTCTCTGCACGCTCGGTGTCGTAGTAGCCGTTCAGCAGCTCCAGGGCTTTGTCGATGCTCGCTTCGTACAGCTCGGGCTCCTCTTTGAGCAGCGCTAGCTGAGACTGCTCGAGAATCAGGCGCAGGCTCTGGCGCAGGTAGGACTCCTGCTCCGGCGTGATCAACGCTTCCAGCGCTTCATCGTGCTGACGAATGACCACGAGATCTTTTAGCTCTTCACCGAAGCGGGCGAGCTGGCGCTGGAAAGTGCCGGTAGGCGGCTGCTCAATGCTCGACGTCACGGCGCGCTCTTCGATCTCTTGAGATAGGCGCAGACCCGCTACGCGCTCTTGCTGGGCATTCAGAGCTAAGTAAATGCCTGTGCGGTCCACTTGAGGAACGGCGTCCAGCGCGGCGAGCTCGTTGGCAATTTCACGACGCACGGGCGTTAGCGCCGGGTTATCGGCATCGGCCAGACGGGCATCGGCGGTGCGCAGCAGAGCGGCGGCACCTTCCACATCACCCTCCAGCTGCAGGCGCTGATTCGCCAAACGCAGCAAGTAGGCCGCTTCGGCGTGAAGCCAATCGCGCTCGTCGGTGTCCTGCTCTTGTGAGAGCTGCGCCAGCACCTCGTCCAGCGTGCTGTTGATGTCGCTGCGATAGCTATCCAGCTCGCTGCGCAGTTCGCTCACGGTGCTCTCCAGCGCTTGGCTTCGTTCGGCTTCGCCCTCTTCGATCCGTGACTCAAGCTCGCTGACCGCTTGCTGGGAAGCGCTGTTTTGCGCTTGCTGGGCCAATTCGTCCAGGCGCTGCTGCTGACTATCCAGGCGCTGCCAGCCTTGCCAAGTGATCAGGCCCAGGGCGAGTGCCAGGATAATCACCAACGCGATGGCAAGACCGCCGCCTTTGCTGTCACCACTACCGGCTGTAGTGGCGGGCGGGATTGGCTTACCGGCACTGCCCGACGAAGCGGCTGGCTTGGTGTCGGCGGCGCTGTTCTTGGCGTCCTTAGTGTCCTTCGTGTCTTTCGTGTCCTTGGTGTTGCTAGCGGCGGACGTTTTGGCCGAGTCAGACGTCGGCCCGTTATTGCTCGCCGTGCCGGTTTGCGGTGCCGAAGAGGCACTGTTGCCACTCTTATGGCGGCGGCGCGAACGGCTATTTTTGGCCGCGTAAGAGGAGGAAGCGCTGCCAGCAGTCGACTCGCTTTTCGCCGATGATGCCGTAGTATCGCTCGGTTGCGCGTTATCTTGGGATGCATCGGCAGACGTGTTGTTAACGCCTTCCTGCTCGTTTGGTTGTTTGCTCATCTGTCGCTAGCCCTTATTAAGTTCCTTGATCGACATCGGCACCCTATGGGTTGCAGGACCGATCCAACGCGGCCACCAGCGCAGCCGGCGTTGCTCCCGACGCCACCTTGAGGTCACAAAAACCCAGTTTACCGGCCAGTGTAGCTAAACGGTGACTGGAAACGATTAGCGGTTGGTTCAACGCTGCTGGACCACACCATTTTGCCAGATATTCAAGCAGTTCGCCGCTGGTGACGATGAGCGCCCGGTAGACACCTGTGGCGAGGCGCTTTTGCATCGCTGGCGAAGGCGGCTGATAAACCCGCCGATAGACCGCCAGCCGGGTAATAGTGGCCCCGCGTGCCGCTAGAGTATCGGCGATCAGCGTGCGGCCGCCTTCTCCTGCCACCAGCAGTACTCGTTGATGTGCTAGGTGGCGAAGCGACGCTAGCGAAAGCAGCGCTTCGCTGGTGTCTTCACCCTGCTGGGGTGGAGGAATACGTACCCGAACCCCAAGCTGATCGAACAGTATGCTGGCAGTGCCCCGTCCAACGCTATAGTAATCAATACCGATAGGTAGCTGCGGCCAGTAGCGATCCAGCGCCTCGCTTAAACAGTAAGCGGCAAAGGGGCTGACCACCACTATCTTATGGTACCGATCAATATCCAACCAGACTTGGCGCTGCGTAGCATCTTCAGGCAGCGCTTCCAGATGCATCACGTCAAGCGACTCCACCCAGCCTTCGCTTGCCCGCAGGGCATCAGCCAGCGTTTCGCCCCGCTCCCCAGGGCGGCAAATCAGTACCGGCTGGCTCATACGTTGCGGCCGTAAACCTCTGCCAAGATATCGCCGGCGCCTTGATCCAGCAGCTCTTCGGCAATACGAATGCCGAGCGCTTCCGGCTCATGGATAGAGCCACGGCCCTCGGCACGCAGTACCTCGGTGCCCTCTGGGTTGCCCACTAGCCCGCGCAGCCACAGGGTATCGTTGGCTTTATCCAGTACGGCGTGCCCGGCAATCGGTACTTGGCAGCCACCTTCCAGGCGCGTGTTCATGGCGCGCTCGGCGCGCACGCGGGTGGCGGTATCCTGATCGTCCAAGGGGGCCAGTAGCGCAATCAATTCGGGGTCGTGCAAGCGACATTCGATGCCTAGTGCGCCCTGGCCGCAGGCGGGCAAGCAGATTTCAGGGGGCAGTGCTTGGGCGATTCGCGCATCGAGCCCCAGGCGCTGCAGGCCAGAGGTGGCCAGAATGATAGCGTCGAACTCGCCATCGTCGAGCTTCCCAAGGCGAGTCTGGACGTTGCCGCGCAGGTTGAGGATTTGCAGGTCCGGACGGGCTTCACGTATTTGTAGGCCACGACGTAGGCTGGCGGTACCGATGCGCGCACCTTCGGGCAGCTCGTCGATGCTGTTATAGTGGTTGGACACGAATGCATCGGTGGGGTCTGCCCCCTCTAAAATCACCGATAGCCCCAAGCCTTCGGGGAAGTGCATGGGTACGTCTTTCATGGAGTGAACGGCAATATCGGCGCGTCCATCCAGCATGGCGTCTTCAAGCTCCTTGACGAATAGCCCTTTGCCACCAATTTTGGAGAGAGGCGTATCGAGAATTTTGTCGCCTTTGGTGGAGAGGGGGACAAGCTCAACTTCCAGACCGCTATGTGCCGCCATCAAGCGGTCGCGGACGTACTCGGCCTGCCACATGGCCAACTGACTTTTACGCGTGGCAATGCGCAATTTAGTGATGGATGACACCTGATTCTCCCTTTGCCGCTGACACGGCGCGTCGAACTGTGATAATTCTCATCATAAAGCACCCAGCCACACAGTAAAAATAACCGGCCGAATTTAGGGCCAGCGCTGAACGCGTTTAACGCCTGTTAGGAAATGCCATGCCCCCTGTTGAACCGCAAGGTAAGCTAGACCAATTCTTTCTGCTTTCGCAGGATTTGTTCTGCTGCATCGACTTTGCGGGCACGCTGCTCAGCATCAACCCAACCTTTGAGTCGTTACTGGGTTACCAAGCAGAAGCGCTGCTGGGTAGGCCCTGTGGTGTCGTGGTAGAGCCGCGTGATCATCCCGTTATCGAAGCAGCGTTGGCAAGGGTATGCCGGGGTGAAAAAATTAATGCCTTCGATATTTGTGCGTTAGCGGTAGATGGTAGGCGCGTTTGGTTGGAAGTGTCCGCTTCTGCCGGTGAGCAGGTGATTTATGTGATTGCCCGAGATATTTCTCGTCGCAAAGCGGTGGAAAAGCAGCTACGGCGTAATCAGCGGCTGTTCCGTATTGCCGGTGAGACAGCGCATATAGGCGGCTGGTATATGGATTTAGCGGTGGGGCTGCCGATCTGGTCGGAGGAGGTGTGCCGCCTTCACGATATGCCTGTTGGCCACCAGCCCACGCTGGAGGAGGCGATTGCTTTTTACACGCCAAGCTCTCGGTCGCGTATTCAAGCCGTGTTTACCAACTGCTGTGAGAAGGGGATAAGTTTTGACGAAGAGCTGGAGATTATTACCCAGCAGGGGCGACGGCGTTGGGTGCGAGTGATTGGCCGAGCGGTGCGCGATGAGCTAGGAAAAATTATTCAAGCTCAGGGCTCTACTCAGGATATTACCGAGCGCAAAGACACTGAACGGCAGTTGGCGCTGCTGGAGCGCAGCGTGGAGTCTAGCACCAATGGCGTGATCATTGTGGATGCTCAGCGCCCTGATCTGCCGATAGTGTATGTGAACGCTGCCTTTGAGCGCATCACCGGCTACTCGCGAGAGGCCGCGCTGGGCCGCAACTGCCGTTTTCTACAAGGAATCGACACGGACCCTGCGACCCAGGTGCAATTGCGCAAAGGCATCAAAGAGCAGCGCGAGGTGCACGTGGTGATTCGCAACTATCGCCGTAACGGTGCGCCTTTCTGGAACGATCTTTATATCTCCCCGGTGCGCGATGAAGCTGGCGTAGTCACACATTTTATCGGCGCGCAAAACGATATTACCGCCCAGCGAGAGTATCAGGCCCAGCTGAGTCATAACGCCAATCACGATGCGCTGACCGGGCTGCCCAACCGGCTGTTGCTGGACCAGCGCCTTGCCCAAGGTTGTTTGTTAGCCAGGCGCTACCAGCGTTATTTAGCAGTGCTGTTCATTGATTTAGACGACTTTAAGCCAATCAATGACACCCTCGGCCATGAAGTGGGCGACTATATTTTGCTAGAGGTCGCCAAGCGCTTGGAGGAGGAGCTGCGCCCCTGGGACACCGTGGCCCGATTTGGCGGCGATGAGTTTATCGTGTTGTTGCCGGATTTAGCCCACGAAGACGATGTCTTACAGGTGGTCGAGCGGCTGCTGACACGAGTTTCGGCACCTTACTGGTATCGCAGCAACGAGCTAAGAATTACTGCCAGTATTGGGATCGCCACCAACGATGGCACTATTCAAACGCCGCGTCAGCTCATTCAGCAGGCCGACCTTGCCATGTACAAGGCCAAACGCAGGGGGCGCAACACCTTTCAGTGGTATACCGACGAACTTAACCGTAAGGTCACCGAGCGGGTGAATTTGCGCCATGCCCTGCAGCAGGCCATTGAGCAGGAGCAGTTTGAGCTCCATTACCAGCCGCAAATTCACCATAGTGGGCGGGTCGCTGGAGTTGAAGCGTTGATCCGTTGGTACCACCCAGAGCGTGGCAACATCCCGCCAGGGCAGTTTATTCCTTTGGCCGAGGATACCGGGCAGATTATTCCCATCAGTGAGTGGGTGATGGAAACCGCCTGCCGCGATGCGGTGGTGCTCAATGCCGAAAGCGCGACCCCCATCACCATGGCGATTAACGTATCACCCATGCAGTTTCAGCGCCCAGGCTTTTTAGACTCCGTAAAGCAGGTGCTGGCGCGTAGTGGCTTGCCCCCCGCGCTATTAGAGCTGGAGCTGACCGAAGGTGTGTTAATGGATAGCGCCGAACACACCATTCAGGCTTTACAGGCCCTGCGCCAACTGGGCGTGCACATTGCGCTGGATGACTTTGGCACCGGTTTCTCAAGCCTTAGCTATCTAAAACGCCTACCCATCAATAAGCTGAAGGTTGACCGCTCGTTTGTGGGCGATGTGGCCGTTGATTCCCGTGACGCCGCTATTGTAGAGGGTGTTGTCACCATGGCAGATAAGTTGGGACTCGAGGTGTTAATTGAAGGCGTTGAAACCGCCGAGCAGTTTCACTTCCTGCGTACCCTGCAGTGCGACCACTACCAAGGCTACTACTTTGCTCGTCCCATGGCCTTGAGTGCGCTGAAGGCATATTTGAAAACGCCGCTAGTAGTCGTTGCTAGCCAAGAATCTCCTGCCTCGTTATAAACACTGCCATAAAACGGCATGCCGCTCTACGCAGTGACTCTGGTACACTTTCTTTTAACGACTCCATTAGATTTGTCAGCAGGATATCTCTCCGATGAGCCAAGCTACGAACCAGTCTTGGGGCGGTCGCTTCAGCGAGCCCACCGATGCTTTTGTTGCACGCTTTACCGCGTCTGTGAACTTCGACCAGCGCCTAGCGCGCCAGGATATTCAGGGCTCGATTGCCCATGCCACCATGCTGGCGCGGGTGGGCGTGCTCACCGAAGAGGAGCGCGACGCCATTATTAACGGCCTGACCGAGATTCAGGGCGAGATTGATCGCGGTGAGTTCCAGTGGTCGGTACCGCTGGAAGACGTGCACATGAACATCGAAGCGCGCCTGACCGATAAAATCGGCATTACTGGCAAGAAGCTACACACTGGCCGCTCGCGCAACGACCAAGTGGCCACCGACATTCGCCTGTTCATGCGCGATGAAATCGACGTGATCGAAGCGGAGCTAACCCGTCTGCGTGACGGCATGATTGAGCTTGCCGAGCGCGAAGCCGACACCATCATGCCCGGTTTTACTCACCTGCAGACGGCACAGCCGGTCACCTTCGGCCATCATCTGCTGGCCTGGCAGGAAATGCTGGCCCGCGATCACGAGCGCCTGCTGGATTGCCGTAAACGGGTGAATGTGATGCCGCTGGGCTCCGCGGCGCTGGCGGGCACGACCTACCCCATTGACCGCCACGTGACCGCTGAGCTGCTCGGCTTTGATCGCCCGGCAGAAAACTCGCTGGACGCCGTGTCGGATCGTGATTTTGCAATTGAATTCACCAGTTTCGCCAGCATCCTGCTTATGCACCTGTCGCGGATGAGCGAAGAGCTCGTGCTGTGGACCAGTGCGCAGTTCAACTTCATCGACCTGCCCGACCGCTTCTGCACCGGCTCCTCCATTATGCCGCAGAAAAAAAACCCCGACGTGCCTGAGCTGGTGCGCGGTAAAACCGGCCGTGTGTATGGCCATCTGATGGCGCTGCTGACGCTGATGAAGTCGCAGCCGCTGGCCTACAACAAGGACAACCAGGAAGACAAAGAGCCGCTGTTCGACGCCGTCGACACCGTGCGCGACTGTCTGAAAGCCTTTGCGGACATGGTGCCTGCCATTGAGCCGAAGAAAGAGAGCATGTACGAAGCGGCGCGGCGCGGCTTCTCCACCGCCACAGACCTGGCGGATTACCTGGTGCGTAAAGGCGTGGCCTTCCGTGATGCTCACGAGATCGTGGGTCTCTCCGTGGCCTACGGCCTGAAAACCAAGAAAGACCTCTCTGAAATGACCCTCGAAGAGCTCCAGCAGTTCTCCGATATCATTGAGCAGGACGTATTTGAAGTGCTGACGCTGGAAGGCTCGGTCGCTGCCCGCAACCACATTGGCGGCACGGCGCCTGACCAAGTGCGCGCCGCTGCAAACCGTGCGCGAGAAGCGCTGGCAGCCCTGAAAGGTGCGTCATGAAACGCAGTGCAATCACACTTAGCGCGCTGCTGATGGCCGCATTGCTGCTTGTTGGCTGTGGTCAAAAGGGGCCACTTTATCTGCCTGACGATACCAATGATTCGGCCGCCGAGCAGGAGGGGTAATGGATCACTTTAACTACCGCGATGGCGTGCTCTACGCCGAAGATGTGCCGCTAACGCAGCTGGCCGCCGAGCTGGGCACGCCCTGCTATGTCTACTCAAAAGCGACCTTTGAGCGCCATTTTCGCGCCTACACCGAAGCCTTGGGTGGCCACTCGCACTTAATCTGCTACGCGGTGAAAGCCAACTCTAACCTTGCCGTGCTGGGCCTTTTGGCCCGCATGGGGGCCGGGTTTGATATTGTCTCCGTGGGTGAGCTTGAGCGGGTGCTAAAAGCGGGCGGCGACCCCGCCAAAGTGGTGTTTTCCGGCGTGGCTAAGCAGCCCCATGAAATGGCGCGGGCGCTAGAAGTCGGCATCAAATGCTTTAATGTCGAGTCGCGCCCAGAGCTTGAGCGCCTGAATGCCGTGGCAGGTGAGCTGGGGAAAATCGCTCCGGTCTCGCTGCGCGTCAATCCTGATGTGGATGCGGGCACTCACCCTTATATCTCTACCGGCCTGAAAGATAACAAGTTTGGCATTCCGGTGGATGACGCGCTGGAGGTGTACCAACTGGCTGCCAGCTTGCCAAACCTGCGTGTGACGGGCCTGGATTGCCATATCGGCTCGCAGCTCACCGAAACCGCGCCGTTTCTAGATGCCCTGGAGCGCCTGTTGGTGCTGATGGAGCGCCTTCGCGAGCGGGACATCGAGATCGACCATCTGGATTTAGGCGGCGGCTTAGGCGTGCCCTACCGTGACGAGAAGCCACCTCAACCGTTCGATTACGCTAGCCAACTGCTGGCGCGCCTCTCCCGCTGGGAAGGCGGCGAAAAGCTCACGCTGCTGTTTGAGCCGGGTCGCTCTATTGCGGCCAACGCCGGGCTGATGCTCACCCGGGTAGAGTTCTTGAAACCCGGCGAGACCAAGAACTTTGCCATTGTCGATGCGGCCATGAACGACCTGATTCGTCCGGCGCTGTATCAGGCGTGGCAGGCGATTGTGCCGGTGGATACCCGCCAGCCTCGTGAGAGCGCCACCTACGACGTGGTCGGCCCTGTGTGTGAAACCGGTGACTTCCTGGGTAAAGAGCGTGAGCTTGCTATCGCCGAAGGCGATCTGTTGGCGGTGCGCTCCGCCGGAGCTTACGGTTTTGTGATGACGTCGAACTACAACAGCCGCCCGCGCCCCCCCGAGGTGATGGTGGATGGCGACACGTACCACGTGGTGCGCGCTCGGGAAACGCTGGAAAGCCTGTGGGCCGGTGAGGCGCTGCTGCCGGAAGGGGCGCGCTGATGCTGCTGCACTTCACCAAAATGCACGGCCTGGGCAACGACTTCATGGTGGTGGACCTGGTCACTCAGCGGGCGCGCCTGCGGGACGAGCAGATCCGCCAACTGGCGGACCGGCGCTTTGGCATTGGCTTTGACCAACTGCTGATCGTCGAGCCGCCCCGCGACCCGGACATGGACTTTCGCTACCGTATCTATAACGCCGACGGCAGCGAAGTGGAGAACTGTGGCAACGGCGCGCGCTGCTTTGCCCGCTTTGTGCGCGACCAGCGTTTAACCCACAAGCATGAAATCCATGTGGAAACCGCCGGTGGCCCGCTGGTGCTCAATGTTCAGCACGATGGCATGGTGCGGGTCGATATGGGTAGGCCGCGCTTTAACCCGGCGATGCTGCCGTTTGAAGCGCCGGGTGATCAACCGCTGCATGAGATAGATGTAGGCGGTGAAACGCTGCAGCTTGGCGTGGTCTCCATGGGCAATCCCCATGCTGTCCTCCAGGTAGAGAGCGTGGATAGCGCCCCGGTGGAGCGCTTGGGGCCGCTGTTGGAGTCGCATCCTCGGTTTCCCAAGCGGGTCAACGTCGGCTTTATGCAGGTGGTCTCGCCCAGCGAGATTCGTCTGCGGGTGTTCGAGCGTGGCAGCGGTGAAACCCTGGCCTGCGGCACCGGTGCCTGTGCGGCGGTGGCCAGTGGGATTCGTCAGGGGCTTCTGAAGAGCCCAGTGAAAGTGCACTTGCCCGGCGGGCAGCTCAGTATCGAGTGGCCTGACCCCGAAGCGTCACTCGTCATGGTGGGCCCTGCTACCCGGGTGTTTGATGGTCGGGTATCACTCAACTAATGCGAGGAGAACGGCGATGTCTCAAGCTCCTGAGCCGCGCAAAACGCTCGACCCTGACCAAGTAGCGTTTTGGCTGGCCCGTCACCCCGATTTTTTTATTGGCCGTGAAGGGCTGCTGCAGCAGCTCAAAGTGCCCCACCCGAATATCGATGGTGCTGTGTCGCTGCTGGAGCGGCTGGTGATCGACCTGCGCCAGCGAGCTGAAACGGCGGAAGGGCGGCTTGAGCATTTGCTGGAAACCGCTCGTCATAACGAGGCTCAGTACCGTCGCCTGCGGGAAACGCTGCTCAGCTTAGTTGAAGCGGAAGACCGTGATGCCCTGGCCCAAGCGCTGGCGACTCAGCTTAACGAGCGCTTTCAAACCCCGGCGATGGCCCTATGGTGTCCCGCGTCGTTAAGCGATGCAGAGTCCACGCCACCCCAGCCGCCACGCCATATTCTCGACCAGCACGCCAGCGCTCGCTTGGCGGCGCTGCTGGATGGCCGCACCAGTCGCTGCGCCAAGCTGAGCGTCAGCGATTGGAAGTGCCTACTGCCCCATACCAAAGCACCCCGTAAAGCGGGTTCCTGTGCGATTACACGCCTCTCGGCGGGGGAGCAGCTGGGTTATTTGCTGCTCGCTAGCCCCGACCCTGAATGTTACCGCGCCAGTATGGATACGCTGTTTACCGAGTACCTGGGCGATATTGTCGCGCGCCTACTGCTGCGGTTGGGATCGGAGCCGCATGGACAGCGATAGCTTGCTGGCAGACACGGTCACTAACTACTTAGCGCAGCTAGCCACCCATGCCAGCCCGGCCACGGTGGCGGCCTATCGTCAGGATTTATCCGCCTTTTGCCAGTTTGCCGAACAGCGTGGCATCACTCAGGCCAGCGCGCTGGACACGGCGCTGGCGAGAGCCTTTTTAGGCGCTGAACGTAGCCGGGGGCTGGCACCGAGAAGCCTAGCCCGCCGACGTGCGGCGCTATCTCGCTTTGCCGATGCGCTAGTGCAGCATCGCGTGTTGGCAGATAACCCGGTCAGCCTACTGCGCACCCCTAAGCAGCCCAGTCATCTGCCCAGACCGCTGGATGTGGATGCGCTGGCGCGCTTTCTGGACACGCCCCACGACGGCTCGCCGCTGGCGCTTCGCGACCAAGCCATGCTGGAGCTTTTCTACTCCAGCGGCCTGCGCTTAGCCGAGCTGGCGGCGCTGGATATGAGCCACTTAACGGCCAATCATGTGCGGGTGATGGGTAAGGGCAGCAAGCCCCGCCAAGTGCCGGTGGGACGGCGTGCCCAGCAGGCACTCACCGCGTGGCTCACCTGCCGGGCCAGTTTGGCGGCCAGCGCTGAAACGGCGCTGTTCGTCGGGCAGCGGGGGCAGCGGTTGGGGCATCGAGCGATCCAGAAACGCTTAGCACAGCTCTCGGTGGTGCGCGGCCTGCCCGAACATCTTCACCCCCACCGCCTGCGCCACTCTTTTGCCAGCCACCTGCTGGAATCTAGCCAGGATCTGCGTGCCGTGCAGGAGTTGCTTGGTCATGCCAATCTATCCACTACTCAAGTGTATACGCGGCTGGATTGGCAGCACTTGGCAGACAGTTACGATGCCGCCCACCCGCGCGCCAAACACCGCCCCAGTGAGAGTTAAGCATGGTCACGTTAGACGCCATCACCTTTGATTTGGATGACACCCTATGGGACAACCAGGGCGTCATGCTGAAAACCGAAGAGGGCCATTACCGCTGGCTGCTGGAAGCGCTGGCAGCATGGCGTGCTGCCCGTCAAGAGGCGCCGCTACCGTTAACGTATGATGAGGGCGTGGCGGATTACCTGCAGCGCCGCCAGCAGTGGGCAAGCCAAGTGCCTGAACGGCGAGGTGACTTTACCTGGCTAAGGCTACGAGCGTTGGAGGCCCAATTGGAAACCAGCGGTTTGCCACGCAGCGCTGCGCTGTTATGGGCCGCTGCGGCAATGAATGAGTTCCACCGCCTGCGGGTGCAGGTCACGCCGCACCCAGAGGCTGCTGGGCTGCTATCGGCGCTTGCCGAGCGCTATCGGCTAGCGGCGATTACCAACGGCAATATTCACCTTAAGCGCCAACCATTGGCGGCCCATTTTCCGGTAGCGATTGCCGCTGGAGAGCTGCTGGCTCCCAAGCCTGACCCCAAGCCTTTTCTCACCGCTTTGGAGCGACTGAATACCGTACCGCAGCGCGCCATGCACGTGGGCGACTCCTGGAATGAGGACGTGCTTCCCGCCCAGCAACTGGGTATGCATGCCGCCTGGGTGGCTGAATGCGGCGACCAGATGCTGCCTGAGCGGGTGCACCGCATAGCCCATGTCAAAGAGCTGCCGGAGCTGATTGCATGGCTGGAGAGGCGTGCCTAGACCACGCCTATTAACGGGCGTCTTCTGGAGTGTGCAGCCACTGGTCTAGTTTTTGGGAAAGGGTATCGACCCCGTCGCGTTTCAGCGATGAAAACAGCTGTACCGATACGAGGTCTTCCCACTCTTTTAAGCGGGAGCGCACTTTCTGCAGGGCGGCGCTGGCTGGACCACGCTTCAGTTTGTCGGCTTTGGTCAGCAGAATATGCACCGGCATCCCGCGCTGGTCAGCATAGTCGAGCATCATTTGGTCGAACTCGGTCAGCGGGTGGCGCACGTCCATAAGCAGCACTAAACCACGCAGGCTAAAACGGCCGCGCAGGTAGTCAGAAAGATGCTTTTGCCACTCGATTTTGACCGCTTCAGGCACTTTGGCGTAGCCATAGCCGGGTAGATCCACCAAGCGGCGCGACTCGTCGTTCATCACAGTGAAGAAGTTGATGAGCTGGGTGCGGCCCGGAGTGCGCGAGGTGCGCGCCAGCGCATTTTGCTGGGTTAGCGCGTTAATGGCGCTGGATTTACCGGCATTTGAGCGTCCGGCAAACGCTACTTCTGCACCGGTATCGTCAGGACACAGTGCCAGGGTTGGCGCGCTGATCATAAAACGCGCCGTGGGGTAGTTCAGCCGAGGGACTGGGCTATCATGGGGGGTAGACATGGAATTAATCCTGAAAAACAAACGTATAACACGGCCCGCTGGCCAACCCTAGTGTGAGAGAGAGCGGTACCGCGACGAATTACCCCAAAAGCAGACCTGGACTTGCATTCCCGCCGCTAGGGTGATTCGTTATAATGCAAGCGGTTTATAACTGCGACCTGGGGCGCTAGTGTACCATCGCGCTTTAGCCAGCAGCGACCAACACGACATTGTTGTTCGTTTTGGCGGAGCTGACCCTGGTAATGTGCTGAACCTGGGCAGCGCCCAGGGTGCGTACCAGTCAATAATCAAACGGCATAGTGGATTAGCAATGAGAAAGTTACTGGCAAGCCTGGCAATTACCATGGGTGCCGTTGGCACCGCCCACGCCCAAGCGGACCTTCAAGCCGACGCTGACGCAGCGGCAGGACGTGAACTCGCCCAAACCTGTGCAGCCTGCCATGGCCAGCAAGGTATCAGCGCAGTGGGTACTTTCCCCAACCTGGCAGGGCAGCAAATGTCCTACCTCGCCAAGCAAATCATGGATATCCGTGATGGCAATCGCGTGGTCCCGCAGATGGCAGGGTTAGTCGATGACTACTCCGACCAAGATGCTTGGGATGTGGCAGCACACTTTGCAGGCCAAGATGCCAACCTCGGCCAAACCAGCGATGAAGATGCTGAGCTGCTGGCCCGCGGTGAAGAGCTGTATCGCGCAGGCGATATGTCCAAAGGCATTCCCGCCTGTAGCGCTTGCCACACTCCCACCGGGGTAGGTATTGGTAGCGCTGTGTATCCGGCTCTGTCGGGTCAGCATGCGGAATATACCATCTCTACGCTGCAGGCATTTGCATCGGGTGAACGTACCAATAGCCCGAACAACCTGATGGGCGATATCGCTTCCAAAATGAGTGACCAGGATATGGAAGCTGTAGCCAACTATGTACTGGGCTTGAACTAATTCCCCCACTGTTGGCCTCCCCATTCTGTGAAACATCAACAGAGTGGGGAACCTGCCTGACACATTAACGGTCACAGGTTCACTTTTGTTGGCCGCTTATTTGGAGAGTGCTCGTTATGTTGAAAACGTTGATGGTCGCGCTTGCTGGTCTTGGCCTGTCTGCTGCGGTAAGTGCCCAGGAGCTGGTAGAAGGTCAGCACTACACGTTGCTTGAATCGCCAGTGGCGACCCAGGTAGACGAAGATCAGATTGAAGTGACCGAAGCGTTCTGGTTTGGCTGCCCGCACTGCTACCGGCTGCAAACGCCAGTAAACGAGTGGTACGAAACCCTGGATGACGATGTCAGCATTGTCAAAATGCCAGCGACCATGGGCGGTGACTGGAACACCCATGCCACGGCCTTCTATGCGGCCAAATCGCTGGGTATTGAAGAGGAGCTGCATGCGGATTTCTTCGATGCGATTCACCAGGATGGCCGTTCACTGACCGACGCTGACAAGATTGCGGAATTCTTCTCTGATTACGGCGTTAGCGAAGAGGAAGCCAAACAGGCGCTCACCGCCTTTAGCGTGCGTAGTGAGGTCAATAAGGCCAACAGCCGTATGCGTGAAATGCGCCTGATGGGGGTTCCTGCGCTGATTGTGGATGGCCGCTATGTAGTGTCACCGCAGTCGGCAGGCAGCTTGGAAAACATGCCGCAAATCGCTGACGCGTTGATCGAAAAAGTTCGCAGCGAGCGCACACAATAACGGTGCTTGAGCACGGCCACACAGGCGGACAGACTCGTTCTCCTGCGTCCCCGTCCACCTCCGCGCTAGTTGAGCGTGGTCATATCCGGCTGCTAACGTTTAATTTGCAGGTGGGCATTCAAACCTCAGCCTACCACCACTATCTCACGCGGAGCTGGCAGCACGTGCTGCCTAATCCTCAGCGGCTTAAGCGTTTAGCGCTGGTAGGTAGCGTATTAGAGCAGTTTGACGTGGTGGGGCTGCAGGAGGTGGATGGTGGAAGCTTTCGCTCCAGCCGTGTGAATCAGGTGGAGTACTTAGCCGCCCAGGCCAAGTTTCCTCACTACTTCCAGCAACTTAATCGTAACCTAGGCCATTTTGCACAGCATAGTAATGGTCTGCTTTCACGTTTAACCCCTAGCCATATTGAAGAGCACCGGCTGCCTGGGATGTTGCCTGGACGCGGTGCTATTCACGTGCGCTACGGCGAAGGCCCTGATGCCCTGCATATTTTTGTGGCGCATTTGGCGCTTAGCCACCGTGGCCGTGTGCGCCAGCTCAATTATTTAAGCGATATTATTGAGCCGTTGCGCCATGTGGTGGTGATGGGTGATTTAAATTGTACGCCTGAGCAGCTCCATGCTCACGAGCGGTTTAGTACGTCATTGCCGCTATACCCGGTCAAGCCGCTGCTTAGCTATCCGTCGTGGCAGCCGCGTCGCGCGTTGGACCATATTCTACTCTCGCAAACCCTTGAAGCGGCCGATGTGCGCGTGCTGGATCACCTGTTCTCTGACCACCTGCCGATTGCGGTTGATTTGCCGCTGCCAGCGGCGTGTCTCGCGGCGATTCAACCAAGCGTTTAACAATAAGCTCGCAGAACGCTTGTCGGGCGCTGCATTGTCTGCGTATATGCGCTATTGTCTGGGGCGCTGACCCCCCCTTAGTCGTTTTACGCGAGACACTTCCATGTCGGACACAACACAACTACCTGCGTTTATCGGTGCGCTGGACCGCGCTTCGGAGTGGTTCGGGCGTACCCTTGCGTGGCTGATCATCATTATGATGCTGATTCAGTTCGCGATTGTACTGCTTCGTTATATGTTCAGTGTGAATAGCATTTTTATGCAAGAGCTGGTGATGTACATGCACGCCAGCGTCTTCATGCTCGCTGCTGCTTACACCTTTCGCCACGATGGCCACGTGCGCGTCGATATTTTTTATCGAGGCATGACACCCCGCCGACAAGCACTCGTAAATATCCTGGGCATCCTCCTGCTCATGATTCCGGTGATGGTGTTTGTCATCGCGTCAAGCTATGGCTACGTCGCTAACTCCTGGCGCATCATGGAAACCTCCTCAGATTACGGTGGCATCCCCGCTGTATACGCACTGAAAACGCTCATTCCAGTTTTTGCCTTATTGATGATTATTCAAGGCCTGATTGAACTAGTGCGCAATGGCTATATCTTCACCGGGCGGATAACGCCGCCAGCCGCCGATGAAAATCACCTTGAGGAGCGTGTTTGATGCTCGAATTTATGCCGCTTATTCTGTTTGCCGCCATCTGTATCGTGTTGATGTTCGGCTTTCCTGTGGCGCTTTCGCTAGCGGGAACCGCGTTGCTGTTTGCTGGCATTGGGCTAGGCCTGGAAGCCGTTGGTATTGATGCCAATTTTGATAGTGGCTACCTTGCCGCCCTGCCGAACCGGCTCTACGGCATTATGACCAACCAGACACTCCTGGCGGTGCCGCTGTTTGTGTTAATGGGCGTGCTGCTAGAGAAGTCAAAAGTGGCCGAAACGCTGCTGGATGCCATGGCGCTGCTGTTTGGCTCCATGCGCGGTGGCTTAGGTATTTCGGTCACGCTGGTGGGTATGTTGATGGCCGCCTCCACGGGCATCGTGGGTGCCACCGTGGTGACCATGGGCCTGATGTCACTGCCTACCATGCTTAAGCGTGGCTACAGCACCTCTCTTGCCACCGGTACCATCTGCGCCACCGGCACGCTTGGGCAGATTATTCCGCCTTCCATTGCCCTGGTACTGCTGGGCGACGTGCTCTCTTCTGCATATCAGCAAGCACAGCTGGATATGGGGATCTTCAGCCCGAAAACGGTCTCGGTTGGCGATCTGTTTATGGGCGCGCTGGTGCCAGGCCTGATTCTCGTCGTCATGTACATGATCTACGTGGGTTTGGTGGCGTTTTTCCGCCCCAGCATGGCGCCCGCGGCTGACCGCGAAGAGCTGATGGCAGAGCTTGGCCACACCTCGGGGTTAGGCATCCTGTTGCTCAAAGGCTTGGTGCCGCCGGTGGTGCTGATTGTGGCGGTACTGGGTTCTATCCTGAGTGGCTTTGCGACACCCTCCGAAGCCTCGGCCGTGGGTGCCTTTGGTGCGCTGGTGCTGGCGTTGGCCTATCGCCAGTTGGACTGGGCCACCCTGAAAGAGGTGCTGCGCTCTACCACCCATGTAACCACCATGGTGTTTCTGATTCTGATCGGTGCGGCGCTATTTTCGTTAGTGTTCCGTGCCTACGGCGGTGAACACATGGTCACCGAGCTGTTTGAAGGCATGCCGGGGGGCGTGGTCGGGGCGACGATCATTGTCATGCTGGTAATCTTCCTGCTGGGCTTTATCCTCGACTTTATCGAAATCACCTTTGTGGTGGTGCCGATCGTCGGGCCGATTCTGCTGGCCATGGGGTTAGATCCGATCTGGCTGGGTATCATGATCGCCATTAACCTGCAGACTTCGTTCCTAACCCCGCCGTTCGGCTTCGCACTGTTTTATCTGCGCGGCGTGGCACCGCCATCGGTGCCTACCTCGGCGATTTATCGCGGTGTGGTGCCATTTATCTTGATGCAGTTAGGCATGCTGTTGCTGCTAACGTTTTTCCCGCAGCTGGCAACATGGCTCCCGACCCAGTTCTAATGTGTTCTGAGTTGAAAAATAACCCTGCTATCAACGCAAGGGAGTGGCAACCTTAACCAAAAGCAGCCAAGCTGCAGACACATAATGGCTTGCAACAACCCGCCTGGCGGCAAGCGTCAGGTGGGTATTCCCTACCCATAACAGCAATAAAATAAGCAAGAGGGTTCACGCATGAAAGCCAAAGCACTGCCTGTCGCCATTGCCATGACGACTGCTCTTTCTGCCAGCCTGCTGGTGGTTTCAAGCTTCGATAACCAAGCTCAGGCGCAAGAGACTTTCCGCTGGAAAATGGTCACTTCCTGGCCGAAAAACTTCCCCGGTGTGGGCCAAGGCCCTGAGCGGCTTTCCCAGCTGGTCGAAGAGATGTCAGACGGTCGTTTAACCATCGAAGTATTTGGTGCAGGCCAGCTAGTGCCTGGGTTTGAAGTGTTCGATGCGGTGGCAGACGGCACCGCTGAGCTGGGCCACTCCGCCTCCTATTACTGGAAGGGTAAAGCGCCAGCGGCCCAGTTCTTTGCCGCCGTACCGTTCGGTATGAACGCCCAGGAAATGAACGCATGGCTCAGCTACGGCGGTGGTATGGAGCTGTGGAACGAGCTATACGATGAGTTCGGGGTCGATGTACTGGCAGCTGGTTCTTCCGGTGTACAGATGGGCGGCTGGTACAACAAAGAGATCAACTCGGTCGCTGACCTTGACGGCTTGAAGATGCGTATGCCGGGCCTTGGTGGTGAAGTCATGAGCCGTATGGGCGTGGCGATTGTGAACATGCCGGGCGGCGAGATCTTTACATCGCTGCAGTCGGGGGCGATTGATGCTACTGAGTGGATCGGCCCCTACAACGACTTAGCCTTTGGTCTGCACCAGGCGGCCGATTATTACTATTACCCTGGCTGGCATGAGCCGACGGTGATGTTTGAGGCCATCATCAATGAAGAGGCCTGGGCAGAGCTACCCGCTGACTTACAGGCAATTCTGCGTACTGCGATCAGTGATGTGAACCAAAGCGTCTTGGATGAGTATACCGCTCGCAACAACGATGCGCTGGAAACCTTGGTGAATGAGCATAACGTTGAGCTGCGTCGCATTCCTGACGACGTGTTAGCCCAAGCCCGCGAACACTCAGCTGAGGTAGTGGGTGAACTGGCCGCCTCCAGCGAGCTAGCGACCCGGATCTACGACTCTTACCGCGCCTTCCAGGATAAAGTAGAAGATTACCACGCGATTTCCGAGCAGGCGTACTACAACGCCCGTAACCCGGAAGGTGACACCTCGCAGTAACAGGTGTAGCGCAGTACCCTTACCATGGCCGCCTTCGGGCGGCCATTTTGTTATAGGCAGGCTAGGGTTGCGATTAAAGCAGCGTAAGCGCCACCGCTTGGGTATCCTAAGGCAGATACTGTTCTGTCTCGTAAGGAGCGCTATGTCTACCGAATCCCGCCTTCGTAATGTGCTCACCATTGCAGGCTCCGACCCTTCCGGTGGTGCTGGGCTGCAGGGCGATTTAAAGACGTTTTCTGCCCTGGGTGTGTATGGCACAAATGTCATCACTGCGGTGATTGCCCAGAACACCTGTGGCGTGGCCTCGGTGTACCCGGTTTCCCCTCAGGCAATTCGTGAGCAGCTTGAACATCTGTTGAGCGATGTGGCCATTGATGCCGTGAAAATAGGCATGGTAGCCAGCCGCGATGTGGCCGAAGTGATTGCCGATGTACTGCGCCAGCAGCGCCCGCGTTGGATCGTGCTCGACCCGGTGATGGTGGCGAAGAGCGGTGACATCCTGGTGGATGACGCGGGTATTCGCGCCGTAAAAGAGATTTTAGTGCCGTTAGCGGATGTGATTACTCCTAACCTGCCGGAAGCCGCCGTGCTGCTCGATTCCCCATCGCCCGCCAGCCTGGACGAGATGGAAGCACTGCTGCCCAAACTGGTGGCGCTAGGCGCGCCCTATGTGGTGCTGAAAGGCGGCCACTTACGGGGTGATACCTGCCCGGATCTGCTGGCGACTCCTAACGGTCATCAGTGGCTGCCCGCCTCACGCATTGCCACTGAGAACCTTCATGGCACGGGCTGCGCGCTCTCATCAGCCATTACGGCTTGCCTAGCCAAGTTGCCGGAAGATGCTAGCGCAGAGGCCCCAGAGCTGGCTATTACGGAGGCAAAGCAGTGGCTTCATCATGCTCTGGCCGCTAGCCATCGCTTAAGTGTTGGCAAAGGGCGTGGCCCGGTGCATCACTTTCATGCCTGGTGGTAAATCCATCGCTGACGTGTTGAGGGCGCAGAGTCTCCTTGCGGAATAGGTCAACGGGCACCATGCTGAAGGGTGCCCGTTTGTTTGCCTACTAGGCTGAGCTGTTCGGCCAAGGAGCTGCCCATGTCCCGCACGCTGCTGTTTGCCACCGACCTCTCCCAGGAAAACCGCGCGGCCTTTGCCCGCGCGCTGCGCTTAGCCCACCAGCAGGGCGCGCAGCTTGATACCCTTCACGTGCTTGACCCTTACCTTCCGCATCGCATGCTCCATGACCTGGAGCGTGCCGTCAACGACGATATTAGCGCGACGCTCACCGACCTGCGCGAAGATTACGCCTTGGAACTGCCATCGCTGATGATTCAAACGGTGGTTGGGGAGCCTCATGTAGAAATCGTGAGGGAAGCCCACGAGCGTCAGGCGTCGCTCATCGTGCTGGGTATGCACCGCAAACGTGGTCAAAAAGACCTGCTTTATGGCACCACCATGATGCGTATTTTGCGTAGCGCGCCGTGCCCCGTGGTGGTGGCGTCTTACCTGCCTACTCAGCCGTGGCAACATATTGTGGTGCCTATCGACTTCTCGCTGACGGCTCGGCAGACCCTGAAAGAAGCGCTGATTCGCTTTCCTGAGGCCAAGCTAACGCTTCTACACGCCTGGAGCCTGCCCGGCGAATTGGAGCTGGGGAATCAAGCATTCTACGCCCAGTGGCGTGACCGCGAGGTCAGTCGCCTGCGGGAGGCGCTGGATAACGAAGTCGAAAGCCTGCTGCGGGAGTTAGATGGCGTGCCGGACATTGAGCTTGCGCTAGAGCCGGGCCAGCCCTGCGATGTGCTGCATGACTATGTTAAACGGCACTCGCCGGACTTGGTCATGTTAGGCAGCCGCAGCCGACCACATCAAACTAATCCGCTAACCGAAATGCTGCTTAGTGAGCCCCACTGCGATGTGATGCTCTGTCGGCCTTGGTAAAGGCTTTGTGGCGGCGCAATGACTCCTCAATCGAGTGGTTGTATGGAGCCTTTATGAGCTGGTTGTGTGTGTATAGCTATGCATAGTGTTACCCAAACCAACAAAGAGTACGCAGCTGCTAGCAGCGGCACTGGTCGTGACGAGCGTAGCGCCCAGTAACGCGGCTAGCAGCTGCGTCTCGCGCTCAATGGCGAAACGCTCTATGAAGATAGCAGCGCCGAGTTTGCCAGGCTGAAATTGAACTCGCTTGGGTCAGCACTCACCTGCGTTTACACTCTGCCCTTTCAACAGCGCCTAATGAACGGACGAAGGGGCAAGCGTGAAAGCACTGATTCAACGGGTTAAGAGCGCCAGTGTCACGGTGGAAGGCAACAGCGTCGGTGCCATCGACCATGGGCTGCTGGCACTGGTGGGGGTGGAGAAAGGTGACAGCGAGGTGGATGCCGATAAGCTACTGCATAAGCTGCTTCACTACCGCGTGTTTAGTGACGAGGCGGGCAAGATGAACCATAACCTGCAGCAGGCCCAGGGTGGGCTGCTGCTGGTATCACAGTTCACGCTCGTTGCCGATACCCGCAAGGGCCTACGCCCTAGCTTCTCCAGCGCCGCCCCGCCCGACGAGGGAGAGCGGCTGTTTAACTATCTGGTAAGTCAGGCTCGCGCCGCTTGGACCCATATTGCAGAAGGGAAGTTCGGCGCGGACATGCAGGTTGCCTTGGTCAACGATGGGCCGGTCACCTTTTTGCTAGAAAGCTAGGGCTGATCAGGCGTTTTCGCTGGCCAGTAGCTCGGCTTCCATGGCCTCTAACGCCTCTTCTGCGGCGAGCCATGTCTGCTCGGCGGCATCCAGGCGCGCTTTAATCTCCGCCTGCTTGGCGAGTGCTTGGGTCAGCTCTGCCTTGCGGGTGCTGTCGGTGTAGAGCTCGGGGTCGGCGAGTACCGCTTCTACTTCCTCAAGTGCCTGCTGCGCTTTTTCCATGCTCTTTTCCGCCTGGTCGCGCTCTTTTTTCAGTGGGCGCAGCTTTTCGCGCAGCTCCGCTGCTGCTTTGCGGGCGGCTTTACGGTCGCCGCTGGGCTGTTGGCTCTGGCGTTCGCTCTTTTCGCTACGGGCGTCGCGGCGGTTCTCTTCCAACCGCGCCTTAAGCCAAGCCCGGTAATCCTCCAAGTCGCCGTCGAAGGGCTCAACCCGGTGGTCGGCCACCCGCCAAAACTCATCCACCGTGGCACGCAGCAGGTGCCGGTCGTGTGATACCAAAATGACCGTGCCCTCAAAGCTTGCCAGCGCCTCGGTCAGCGCTTCGCGCATTTCCAGATCCAAGTGGTTAGTGGGCTCATCGAGCAGCAGCAGGTTGGGCTTTTGCCAGGCCACGAGTGCAAGTGCCAGGCGTGCTTTCTCACCGCCAGAGTAAGTGGCCACCTCGCCAAAGGCGTCATCGCCTTTGAAGCCAAAGCCACCTAGGAAGTTGCGAATTTCTTGATCACTGGCTGTGGGGGAGAGGCGTTGTACATGCACAAAGGGCGTGGTGGTCACGTCCAGGCTTTCTAACTGATGCTGAGCAAAATAACCAATGGCTAAATGTTCACCGGGTACGCGTTTGCCTTCTAACAGCTCAAGCTCGCCCGTGAGTGACTTGATCAGGGTCGATTTACCCGCACCGTTCGGACCTAATAAGCCGATACGGCTCCCGGGGAGTAGCGTAATGTTGACCTTCTCTAACTGAGCGACATCGCCTGCTTCGCCGCGATAGCCAAGGGTGGCTTGGTCCAGCACCAGCAGCGGGTGCGACGTTTTATCAGCGGCAGGCAAGGTGAAGTGGAAAGGGGAGTCCGTGTGGGCGACGGCGATATCCCCCATGCGTTCTAGCATTTTTACCCGGCTTTGCGCCTGCTTGGCTTTTGTTGCCTGAGCGCGAAAGCGGGCAATAAAACGTTCAATCTCTTCACGGCGGGCCTGCTGCTTGGCCGCTTCAGCCTGTTGCAGCGCGAGCTTTTCGGCCCGCGTGCGCTCAAAGCGAGAGTAGTTGCCCCGGTAAAGCTCTAGCGTTTGGTGATGCATATGCACAATGTGATCGCACACAGCATCCAGAAAGTCGCGGTCGTGAGAAATCAGCAGCAGCGTGCCGGGGTAGCGAGTGAGCCACTGCTCCAGCCAAAGCAGGGCGTCTAGGTCCAGGTGGTTGGTCGGCTCATCCAGCAGCAACAAGTCGGAAGGCATAAACAGCGTCCGGGCAAGATTTACCCGCATTCGCCAACCGCCGGAAAAATCTGAAAGCGGGCGCATCAGGTCCGACTGGACGAAGCCCAGCCCCACCAGTAGCTGGGCCGCGCGGGATTCGGCGGTGTAGCCATCCAGCGTTTCGATCAGCCCGTGTAGCTCCGCTTCGCGATGGGCATCGCCCGCTTCCCGAGCGGCGAGCAAATCGGCTTGCGCCTTGCGCAATGCGTGATCGCCATCCAGCACGTACTCCACGATGGGGCGATCCAGCGCCTCCACTTCCTGGGCCATGTGGGCGATCCGCTGGCCACCGCTCATCTCTACATCGCCCTGGTCCGGGCCCAGCTCGCCCAGCAGGAGTTTGAATAGACTCGACTTACCGGCACCGTTGGCTCCAATGATGCCGGCCTTGACGCCGTTATGGAGCGTCAGATCGGCGTTTTCTAGGAGCGTTTGCGTGCCCCGTTGCAGGGCGACTTGGCGCAGTGCGATCATGTTTTCTCCCGAAAAAAGTGGGTAAACCAATGCGCGATTCTAACCGATTGCAGCGCTTGCAGCAGAGGCCGCTATGGGATTTTGCCTTAGCGCTTTATGCAAAGCCTGGCGTAGAGCAAGCCTGTCTCACCTTGCAAGATGAGGCTGGCGTGGATGTGTGTGAGTTACTGTTTCACTGCTGGCTGTATCAGCACGGATTAGCCGCCGAATCTGGCCCGCTAAAGGCCATACGGGAAGAGCGCTACCGTTGGCAGCAGCAGGTCACCGCAACGTTGCGCGAATTGCGCCGAACATTAAAGCCTCAAGCTGCTCATAACGATGACATTAAGGCGCTGCGTGCCACCTTACAAAAGGCGGAACTGCAGTCTGAGCGTGAAAACCTTCAACGTTGGCAGCAGTGGGCACTGCGCTCTTCGGTGGAGGAAGTCCGGTTAACAAAAAGCGACATAAGCCAGCACAATGTTGCACAGTGGCTGCAAGATACGCTGTTTTCGGCACCGCTTGACAACCGTTCGCCGCAAGCGTCACGCGTACGCGAAAACACACAAACGGCACTAATGGCCCTGACAAGCCAGCTTGACCGCTGTGATCCACCACGCTAGCCTGAATTTAAGCTGTTTTTGATCAACCCGCGTTGGCAGCGCTTATTTCGCCCGCTAACCCACAGCAATGCATACAAAGTTACGAATGACGTTTCTGCGTGTTAGCGGCTGAGCATAAACGCAACGCTGCTAGGGATAGACAAAAATTAGATTCTGGCGCTCTCGTACGGCGCGCTTACCACTGCTAGGGGAACTCTGCATGAAGGCAAGCAAATTAGTTTCAACTCGTTCTGTTACCACCAAATTAATCACTACGGCAAGCGTAGGTGCTCTGCTGTTAGGCCTAAGCGCCACTGCCCAGGCGGATAACTGGCGTTATGCCCACGAAGAGTACGAAGGCGACGTGCAGGATGTGTTTGCTTACGCGTTTAAAGAGTATATCGAAGAGAACTCCGACCACTCTGTACAAGTTTACCGCTTTGGTGAGCTGGGTGAGTCTGATGACATCATGGAGCAGACTCAGAACGGCATTCTCCAGTTTGTTAACCAGTCACCTGGCTTTACCGGTGCGCTGATTCCAGAAGCGCAAATCTTCTTCATTCCGTATCTGCTGCCGACCGACGAAGAGACCGTTCTAACGTTCTTCGACGAGAGTAAAGCCATCAATGAAATGTTCCCGGAGCTTTACGCCGAGCAGGGTCTCGAGCTTCTAAAAATGTACCCCGAGGGTGAAATGGTGGTCACCACCGACGAGCCGATTAGCTCGCCGGAAGACATGAATAACAAGAAAATCCGCACCATGACCAACCCGCTGCTGTCGGAAACCTACGATGCCTTTGGTGCGACGCCGACGCCGCTGCCCTGGGGTGAAGTTTACGGTGGCCTGCAGACCGGCATTATCGATGGTCAGGAAAACCCGATTTTCTGGATCGAATCCGGCGGTCTGTATGAAGTATCTCCACACCTGACCTTTACCGGTCATGGCTGGTTTACCACTGCCATGATGGCCAACCAGGACTTCTACGAAGGCCTGTCTGACGAAGATAAAGAGCTGGTGCAGGAAGCCTCCAACGCGGCTTACGACCACACCATTGAGCACATCAAAGGTCTGGCCGACGATGCACTTGCCAAGATTCAGGAAGCATCTGATGAAGTCACCGTCACGCGCCTGAACGAAGAGCAGATCCAAGCGTTCCGTGAGCGTGCGCCGCAGGTTGAGGAAGCGTTCCTCGAAATGACGGGCGATCGCGGTGAAGAGCTGTTGCAGCAGTTCAAAGCGGACCTTGAAGCCGTTAACAGCGACTCCTAATGGGTTAGCGCTTTTACGTTAATCAAGTAACGTCATAAGGGGCAGCCAGCGCTGCCCCTTTTTTGTTGCCAAAGTGCCCTGCAGGTGAGTGGGTTCATCGGCGCAGCTCGCCCCACCACGAAAAAATGTGTACCTCGGCGGCGTAACACAGAAAAATCTACGTACATCCAGCGTTGAAGCGAAAAGAGTCATTACCCGTTACGCTACAAAATGAAGCAAGGCCGAACATACTCCGTTCGGTGGTCAGTGACGGGAGAGTCGCTACGCTGAGATAGCAAGCGACCACGCTGGGTTTAAAGGAGAACGGCCATGACGGAAGAAGAGTCCGAAAAGAGCTACCGGTCCGGTTTGCCCGGGTTTTTGGGAGTGATCGACACTGCAATTAGCAAAATCGAGTCAGTGATACTGGCGATGGGGGTTTTGCTAATGGCGCTGAATACGGTCACCAACGTGATTGCCCGCTTTGTATTCGGCAATAGCATTATGTTCTCAGGTGAGCTGAACCGTATCTTGATTATCATGATTACCTTTGCGGGCATTGGTTACGCTGCCCGCCACGGTCGTCATATTCGGATGTCAGCGATTTACGATGCGCTGCCGGTGGGTGGCCGTAAAGTATTGATGATCGGCATTGCGTTCCTCACCTCGCTGGTGATGTTTTTCCTACTTTATTACTCGGTGGTGTACATCCTCGACCTGTATAGCAAAGGGCGCGTGCTGCCGTCGCTAGGTTTGCCGGTATGGATTATTTATATCTGGGTGCCCATGGGCTTTTTGATTACCGGGATTCAGTACATGCTGACCGCGATTAAAAACCTGACTACCCGAGACGTGTATCTCTCGACTGGGGTTGTGGACGGCTACAAAGATACCGAAACAGAAGTGTAAAGCAGGGATTGCACCCTAGGGGAACGCTATGACGACGATAATGGTAGTCACCATGATTGCCCTGCTGCTGCTGGGCTTTCCAATGATGATCCCGCTGATCACCGCCGCGGTGATTGGCTTCTATATGATGTTTAACGGCTTTGGCCAAATGGATACGCTGATTCAGCAGATGATGGCGGGCATTCGCCCTGCCTCGCTGATCGCCGTACCGATGTTTATTCTGGCCGCCGATATTATGACTCGTGGGCAATCCGCGAACCGCCTGATTGATATGGTGATGTCGTTTATTGGCCATATTAAAGGTGGGCTGGCGGTGAGTACTGCCGCTTCTTGTACGCTGTTTGGGGCGGTATCGGGTTCGACCCAGGCCACCGTGGTGGCTGTGGGGTCTCCGCTGCGTCCGAAGATGTTAAAAGCGGGCTACTCTGATCCCTTTACGCTGGCGCTGATTATTAATGCCAGTGACATTGCCTTTTTGATCCCACCCAGCATCGGCATGATTATTTATGGGGTGATTTCCGGTACCTCGATTGGCGAGCTGTTTATCGCTGGGATTGGGCCGGGCCTGTTAATACTGTTTATGTTCTCTGCCTACTGCATCGTTTATGCCATCGTAAAAGATGTTCCTACCGAAGAGCGTGCCAGTTGGAAAGAGCGGGCCACCGCCGTGCAAAAAGCGCTCTGGCCGCTGGGTTTCCCGGTGATTATCGTGGGTGGTATTTACGGCGGTATCTTTAGCCCCACCGAAGCGGCGGCAGCCTGTGTGCTGTACGCGGTGCTGTTAGAGTTTGTGGTGTTCCGCTCGCTGAAAATGCGCGATATCTACGCCATCGCCAAATCCACTGGCCTGATTACCGCCGTGGTATTTATCCTGGTGGCCGTAGGCAATGGGTTCTCCTGGATTATCTCTTTTGCGCAGATACCCCAGGCTATCCTGGAGGCCGTGGGCGTGAATGACGCCGGGCCAACGGGCGTACTGATCGCTATCTGTATTTCGTTCTTTGTGGCCTGTATGTTCGTTGACCCTATCGTGGTTATTCTGGTGCTGACGCCTATCTTTGCACCGGCGATTGCGGCCACTGGGCTAGACCCCGTGTTGGTGGGTATTCTAATTACCTTGCAGGTGGCGATAGGTTCGGCAACGCCACCGTTTGGCTGCGATATCTTTACCGCTATTGCAATCTTTAAGCGCCCCTACTGGGAGGTGATCAAAGGCACGCCACCGTTTATCTTTATGCTGATTTTGGCGGCGGCGCTGCTGATTATGTTCCCGCAAATTGCGCTGTTCCTGCGTGATGTTGCCTTCCGTTAAGCAGTCACAAGGAGAACGCAGATGTTTAATCGCATTTTGGTCCCGGTCGATGGCTCCAAGGGGGCCATCAAAGCGCTAGAGAAAGCCGTTGGCCTGCATATGCTCACTGGTGCAGAGCTGTACCTGCTGTGCGTATTTAAGCACCACAGCCTATTGGAAGCGTCGCTCTCTATGGTGCGCCCCAATAAGCTGGATATCCCCGATGATGCGCTCAAAGAGTACGCCACGGAAATTGCTGTGCACGCTAAGTCCCACGCCATTGAGTTAGGGGCGGATAGCATGCGAGTACGTGCCTTTGTGAAAGGAGGACGACCCTCCCGCACAATTGTACGCTTTGCCCGTAAACGGGAGTGCGACCTGATTGTGATTGGCGCTCAAGGCACGAACGGTGAGAAAAATCTGCTGCTGGGCAGTGTGTCCCAGCGTGTTGCCGGGGCCGCCCACTGCCCAACGCTGGTGGTGTAACGTACGCGGTAGCACTGGCTAAACCTCTATGCATCATTGCGGTCTGACTAACACCCGCCGTTTCAGGTAATGCAGCCTGAAGCGGCGAGTGTTAGTCTTTGAGGCACCCAAAACATTTGGCGCGCTGCGCCGCTGGATAAGGTTTTTTCCATGAAAGCACTACTCTCTTCTACCGCGTTGACTGGCCTTCTGCTGGTAGCGCCGTTTGCCGCCGCCGCCCCGGAAACCGACGAGCAGCGCTTGGCTTACAGCCTGGGTGTTACGCTGGGCGAAAGCATGCAGGCAGATATTGAAGACCTCGATATTGATGCGTTCACCGACGGTATGCGCGATGTCTTCGATGGCAACGAGCTGGCGATGAACGAAGAAGAGATGATGGAAGCGCTAATGGCTTTCCAAGAGAGTTCAATGGAGGCGCGTGAACAGCAAGCCGCCGAGCTGGCGCAGACGAATCTTGAAGAAGGACAAGACTTCCTGGCAGAAAACGCTGAGCGGGATGAAGTCGAAGTAACCGAGTCTGGCTTGCAGTACGAAGTGCTTGAGTCTGGCGACGGCGCAACGCCCGGCGCAGAAGATACCGTAGAGGTGAACTACGAAGGCATGCTGCTCGACGGTACCGTATTTGATAGTTCCTTCGAGCGCGGTGAGTCGGTTAGCTTCCAGGTCAACCAAGTGATTGAAGGCTGGCAAGAAGCCCTGCAACTGATGAGCGTTGGCGATAGCTGGATGCTCTATATTCCTGCTGATCTTGCGTATGGCGAACGCGGCCAAGGCCCCATTGGCCCGAATGAAATGCTCACGTTCCGCGTTGAACTGCTAGGCATTGAATAAGCCATGGGCATAGCCGTTCATCAGCGCCGTCTTATGGCTGCGCTTATTCTGTTGGGCAGCGCCGTTGCCCACGCCGAGGAAGAGGCGCCCGGCCTACCTGCGCTGGGCGCTGCTAGTGACCAAGCCAGCGTGGTAGGAGTCTCTTCTGGCGGCTATATGGCCTCTCAGTTGGCAGTTGCTTGGCCTGAGCGCTTTAGCGGTGTGGGCATGCTAGCCGCAGGCCCATGGGGGTGCGCTCAAGGGGCATTAAGCCTAGCCCTGAACCAGTGCATGATGACACGCCGCGGGCTCCCATCGCTGGATGAACTGGAACAGCGGCGTGAGCGCTATCTTTCATTAGACCAAGTAGGCAGCCAAGACGCGCTAAGCCAGCTACGCGCTTTTGTGTGGCATGGCGATGCGGACGAGACGGTATCGCCTGCGTTAGGAGATCTGCTGGCTCAGCAGTGGCAAGGCTGGCTGGAAAGCCCTGAGCAGCAACTGCGCTACGTTCAGCGGGCAAACACCGGGCACGGCTGGCCGGTAGCGATGCCAAAAGATGCCCCTATTGACCCGCAGTCTTTGGGCGATTGTCACAACGGCGGCGGCAGTCATGTGCTGGCGTGTGGAGAAGACGTGGCCGGTGAGATGATGGCTTGGCTCTATCCCGAGCGTGAGACGAACGCCAGCGAAGGCGAGCTGTTAGCTTTTGACCAGTCCGACTTTGCAGCGAAGGGCTTTGCCGATACCGGTTATGTGTTCGTACCCGAGGCATGTGAGGCGGGCGGCTGCCCGGTAACGGTGGCGCTGCACGGCTGCCAGATGAACGCGGAGGCCATCGACGACACCTTTGTTCGCTACAGCGGCTTAAACCACTGGGCGGCGGAACATGGTCAGGTGGTACTTTACCCACAGGCAGAGAGCAGCATGGCCAACCCGCAAGCGTGCTGGGACTGGTGGGGCTTTGCTGAGAGTACGTGGCAGATCAATCCGCTGCACGATACCCGCGATGGCACCCAGACACAGGCGCTGATGGCGATGTTGGATCATCTACAATCGGCAACTGCTAACAAAGCCGCAACGGCTGAGTAACTACATGGCAGCTAACTTATTGAGGTTCCCCTTTTAGCGTTAGCTGCCAAGTTCGCTTTCCAGCGCCGATACTAACCCGTGGGGCGTTGGAGAGTAGAGCACCCGCTGCAATATTTCCCCTTCACGGTTGACCAAAAACAGCGAAGCGCTGTGGTCGATGGTATACGCCATGGCCGATTCCGGCGCTTCTACCCGCCGCCAAATCACCCCGTAACGCTCAGCCACATCGGTAAGCTGCTCTTGGCTTCCCGCTAAGCCGATAAACTCACTGCCGAAGAATTGCATATATTCGCTCATCCGGTCGAGCGTATCGCGCTCGGGGTCGACCGTAATCATGACAGGCACAACCCGCTCACGTTGAGCATCGCTCAATTGAGCCAGGGCTTGGCGTTTGACCGCCTGATTCATGGGGCAGACATCGGGGCAGTAAGTGTAGCCAAAGGAGATAATGGCAATTTCATTATCGCCTAGCTGGGTAAGGGAGAAGTCACCCTGGGTAGAGGGCATTGCGATAGGGCCGCCCTGTGGTTCGTCGCTCTCCTGGCCGACGCCTAGCTGGTAAAGGCCCAGGGTGGCCGCCACCACTAGCACGCCTAATAGGGCTAGGCCAAGCCAAAGCGGCTTGCGTTTTATGGGGGCTACCATGCGCTTAACTCCTTTTAACATCGAAATCGAACCAGCTACCCAGCTTACCGTCAGGCGTCTCCAGAATAACCCTAGCGCGCCACGGCATCACCTCTTGCGTGCAAACGCCCACTTGGCCCTGGCCATGAAAGTGTCCGGGCGCAGTGGTGGTAAGCGCAAAGCGGTTTAACCCCATATCCATATCGCGGCCAACAAAATCCACCGTCACTTGGCTGGGGGTGATGCCCTCCACCTCGACATCCAAGGGCAGCACTTCAAGCGCCTCGATACGGCCATCGGCATCAATGGCTAACGTAAGACGGCCTCTGTCCCCCAGCGTTGTCGAACAGGGGGTCATATGCAAGTTGCATTCGCCGCTAGGAGAGAACCACACGATATCGCTATCGGCACGAAGCCAGTTAGCGAACACGTACCATGTGCACGCAGCCAGCGCGAGGCCAGTCACCAGGATAAGCACTTTTAGCGCTGGAAAACCCGTAACATCGACAGGTTTAGGCAAATTCTTCATGGCAGAATAGTCGCTACGCAGGCCATAAGGCGGGGAAATTTATTACATGGTATGCGTTTCATGGTAACAGCTATCCCGCAGATGTCGCTGTGCTGGGATGTCGCACTTAATAAGGAAGAACAATGGAGAGCATTACCGGAGCACTAGGACCGCTGTTTTTATTGATTTTATTGGGTGCCGCCATGGGGTATGGGCGCTGGCCTCATCTCGATTTTTGGGCGCAAATGGAGCGGTTTATCTATTTTGTGCTGTTCCCTGCCATGCTGGTGGGCACGCTGGCGACAGCCGATGTGAGCCAAGTGCCCGTTGGCCGGTTGGCGCTGGCATTGCTGGGGGCAATGGCGCTGTTTGGCCTTGTGCTGTGGCATTTTCGAGCCTGGTTACAGCTCAGCCCGGCGGCATTCACCTCGGTGTTTCAAGGTGCCGTGCGCTTTAATACCTATGTGGGCGTAGCGGGGGCCGCCGCGCTGCACGGCCCGTTGGGGGCCACAACGGCTGCGGTCGCCGTGGCGCTGATGGTGCCCGTGGTGAACGTTATGTGCGTGGCCAGCTTTGTGGCGGCGGGCACGCTGGGTCGCGCAAGCCTAGGTAAAAGCGCGCTAGCGCTGGCGAAAAATCCGCTGATTTTGGCTTGCTTGGCAGGGATTGGGCTGAATCTTAGCGGCGTTGGCCTGCCCGGCTGGAGCGAAGATACCGTCACGTTACTGGGACGCGCAGCACTACCGCTGGGCCTAGTGGCCGTGGGGGTCGCGCTTAAGCCTATGGCGCTGCTGCGTATTGACCGAGGGGTGATTGCTACTAACGCCATTAAGCTACTGTGCATGCCAGCATGTGTACTGCTGTTAGCGTGGCTACTGGGGCTCGACCCCGTCAGCCGGGACGTCGCGCTGCTGTTTGCTGCGCTACCCACGGCCACCTCGGCATACATCCTTGCCCGCCAGCTGGGCGGCGATGCGGAATTAATGGCGGCCATTATCACCGGGCAAACACTGCTTGCCATGCTGACGCTGCCGTTTTGGCTCAAGCTGGTCGGGTGAAAAAATAAATAAAAAGTATTCGCATTTGTGTTGACGGGGTAAATGAGAATGATTATATTGTGTTTGTCAGCGTTTGATGAGCCGCTGGCAACCACGACAGCGACTAGGCAGTTCAGCGCCGGTACCCTGTCATGGTTTCTCCCTCTCATTGCTAGTCACGGTCTTTTGCCGCTCCTTTGGAGCGGCTTTCTTTTTTTATGCCTTCCTATAAATACCACTCAGCCCTTCATGCCCTGTTGATGGGCTGCAGGGCAAACTTTTTCCCATGGGTTGTGCGTTGACGTCGGTGGCCTACCTCAAAAGTGGTAGCGGCAGGCCGCATCGAGTGGTTTACGATACGTTTTCGTCACCTGAGGGGAGTCCACCATGCAGCTTTATCTCAATACTTCTTCACCTTACGCCCGTGTCGTGCGGGTATGCCTGTATGAAAAAGAGCTAATGGAGCGCACAGAGCTCTGCTGGTGCGACCCCTGGGCGGCGGATAGCGAGCTTTTAAAGATTACCCCGCTGAGTCGTATTCCGACGCTGGTGACGGAAGGCGGCGAGGTGCTGACAGAGTCGCTACTGATTGCCCACTATCTGGATGCCGTGGGCGAAGGCGCGAAGCTGCTACCAGCGGATGGTTTAGCGGAAACCCTGGCGTTGGCGGGGCTGGGGCAGGGCTTGATGGAGGCGGCGTTTAACGTGGTGATTGGCCGCAAGCATGGTGGGCCAGACGTGGATGAGACGCTGTTAGGAAACCGGCGGTTAAAAGCGATTGAGCGCACACTGGTGACGCTGGAAGCGCACCCTAGCGTGCTGGCTGGCCATACCCAGTGCACGCTAGGGGCGATTGTGGTCGCTGTTGCCCTGGCTTACCTCAGCTTTCGCTTACCGGCCTTTGATTGGCCGAACCGCTTTCCACGGCTGCAGGCGTGGTTTGCCAAGGTGACCGAGTGCGACAGCTTTGCGCTAACGGCGTTTGAGTAAGCGTTACGCTTCCCGCCGGTAAATCAGATCCCAGACGCCGTGGCCGAGCTTTTCGCCGCGGGCCTCAAACTTGGTGAGCGGGCGGAAGGCCGGGCGGGGCACGTAGGGCGACGTCTCGGCGGTGGCGGTGTTAGCGTAGCCGGGGGCGGCGTCCATCACTTCCGCCATCCACTCGGCGTAGGCTTCCCAGTCGGTGGCCATGTGGAACGTGCCGCCGGGCTTGAGGCGTGTGCGAATCAGCTCCACGAACGCAGGCTGCACGATGCGCCGCTTATGGTGCTTCTTTTTCGGCCACGGGTCGGGGAAGAATAGCTGCAGCGTAGTCAGCGAGCCTTCGGGCAGACACTGCTCCAGTACTGCCAGGGCGTCTTCCCGGTAAACGCGCAGGTTGGTCAGGCCGCGTTTATCCACTTCATCGAGCAGTTTGCCAACGCCGGGGGCGTGCACTTCGATGCCGATAAAGTCGGTATCGGGATGAGTTTCGGCCTGCTCGATCAGCGAGTTGCCCATACCAAAGCCAATTTCCACCACGCGGGGGGCTTGGCGACCGAACAGGGCGTCTAAATCCTGGCGGCCATCGGCAATGGTCAGCCCCAGGCGCGGCCATACGTCTTCCAGGCCGCGTTGTTGGGCTTGGGTCATGCGCCCGGCGCGAATCACATAGCTTTTAATGCCGCGGCGGTGCAGCGGCGCATCGGCACTTTCGGGGCCAGTGGTGTTGCTCTCGGGCGCGGTGTCGTTCGTATCGGTCATGGTGTCTCTGTATCAGCCGTTGATTCGGCCTGCAAAAGGCGAAGAGGGATCGGCATTTTGGCGGCGCGGCATGCGGCCTGCCAAGAACGCATCGCGGCCAGCCTCGACGGCGAGCTTCATGGCGTTGGCCATGCGCAGCGGATCGCGGGCGTGGGCAATGGCGCTGTTGAGCAGCACGCCGTCGCAGCCAAGCTCCATGGCCATAGCGGCATCGGAGGCCGTACCAATGCCTGCATCCACCAGGACCGGCACGCTGCTCTGCTCCACGATCAGGCGGACATTATGCGGGTTTTGAATGCCGTGGCCCGAGCCAATCAATGAGCCCAGCGGCATGATGGCGCAGCAGCCCATGGCTTCCAGCTCGCGTGCCACAATCGGGTCATCGCTGGTGTATACCATCACGTCGAAACCGTCGGCCAGCAGGGTCTCGGCCGCTTTGAGCGTCTCGACCACGTTGGGGTAGAGCGTGTGATCGTCGCCGAGCACTTCCAGCTTGACGAGGTTGTGGCCGTCCAGCAGTTCGCGGGCCAAGCGGCAGGTGCGCACGGCATCTTTGGCGTTGTAGCAGCCAGCGGTATTGGGCAGCAGGGTGTACTGCTTGGGCGAGATGACGTCGAGCAGGTTCGGCGCATCGGCATCCTGGCCAAGGTTGGTACGGCGCACGGCAAAGGTGACGATTTCGGCACCGCTCTGGGCAATGGCAGCACCGGTTTCGGTAAAGTCTTTGTACTTGCCGGTACCCACTAACAGGCGGGAGCTAAAATCACGTCCGGCAATGGTGAACGGTGTATCAGTCAGTTGCGTCATAGCGATTCCTTGAAAAAGCACCGGCAGCTAGCCGCCGCCAATGGCGTGGACCACTTCGATCTGGTCGCCTGCGGCCAGCGGGGTCGCGGCCAGTTGGCTCTTAGGCACAATCTGTTCGTTGATTTCGACAGCGATACGACGCCCGCCCAGGCCAAGCTGCTCGACCAAGTCGGCAGCGGTGAGGCCTGCGGTCATGGCGTAGGGTTCGCCGTTGAGCGTAAGCTGTATCGACTCATTGGGGGTAGGCATAAACAGTAAGCACCCTGGTGGATGAGGCAAAACGGCCTCTATTGTAGCGGTTTCGACCCGTGCAAGGTATGCAGCGGGGTGAATATCTCATGATTAACGGGGTGGCGATGCGCCGCCAACATAGGTGAAAAGGAGTCAGGCGTGCAGCGAATCGACAAGCTGTGGTGGTGTGTGGTGGCGCTTTTAGGGGCAACCATGGTGATGCTGGGGGCTTACGCGGCCCATGGGCTCTCGGCACGCACCAGCGCTGCCATGGTAGATATCGTAGAAACCGGCGTGCGCTACCAAGCGTGGCACACGCTGGCCATGCTGGCGGTGCTTGCTTGGCGCAGCCAACGTCCGCTCCCCGGTCAGCAGGTCGTACTCGCCTTATGGGCGTTAGGTGTGCTGGCCTTTGCTGGTTCGCTCTACCTGATGGCGCTGGCCGGGTTGAGCGTAGGTATCGTGACGCCGATCGGCGGGCTGCTGCTGATGGCCGGTTGGCTGGCCCTGGGCGTCACGGCGCTGCTAAGCCGCTCTTAATCGATGCTAGCCCAGTAGCATGCGCAGCGGCATCCACAGGCCCATGCCGATCATCACCAGGTTTTCGGTGAGCGACACAAAGCCGAGCGGTACGTTGCTGTTGCCACCCACGCAGGCGCACTTGAGTTCGCGCTTATCGATGTAAACCGCTTTGAAGACTGATACCGCGCCCACGGTGCCGACGAATAGCGCCAGCGGCGCGGCTACCCAAATCAGTGTACCAGCCAGCATCAACAGCCCGGCGGCGGTTTCGGCGTAGGGGTAAACGTAGCTATAGGGCACGTAGCGCTGGGCGAGCAGGTCGTAGTTGAGAAACATGGTGCTGAAGCTTTCGATATCCTGCAGCTTCTGCAGGCCCAGCAGCACCATCGCGGTCGCTACGGCAAACTCTGGCATGCGCGCCGTGAGCAGCGTGCCCTGGGTCGTCCAGCTCATCGCCAGGCCTATCAATAGCGCGATGGCAAAAATGGCCAGCACCGGGCGGTAGGTAGTCTCTTTGGCATTGGGAACGCTCATCCCTAGATGCTCACGCAGCTCTTCGTAGCCGCCGATACGCTCCCCATCGATATACACCTGCGGCGTGGTATCGACATCTTCTCGCGCCTTGAACGCGTCGATCTCCTCACGAGAGGTGAGGGTGTGGTCATCCACCGCGTAGCCTTTGCGTTTGAGCAGGTCGACGGCCTTCAAGCCGAACGGGCACATGTGCTCGGCGGTTTTCATCCGATACACCTGGGCAGTGTGGTGGGTCGTTGCTGCCATGGTTAGCCTCCTTGTCGTCTTGCGATCAACGTCCAACCTTTAGCGTAGAACCTGGTGCCGCCCATAGGTCAAATAACCGGGCTGATGCTGCTGCAGCGGGCTTGACCTATGGGTAACCCCTAGGTTGTAAGCTTTATAACAGAGACCATTTAACAGGAGATACATATGAAACGTAACGCCACGGCGCTCTTGGTATCCGGTGCACTGATGTTTGGTGCCGCAACAGCCCAAGCGGCGCTGCCCGATGAGGCGACGCTGTATAAAAACCCGCAATGCGGCTGCTGCGATGAGTACGCGCGTCATCTTGAAGCGCTGGGCGTAGACGTCACCATTATTGATGACGTCGAGCTGGGTGATATCAAACAGCAGGCGGGCGTGCCTTACGGCATGGGCTCTTGCCACACCATTGAGATAGGCAACTATTGGATTGAAGGGCACGTGCCGATGGAAGCGGTTGAGGCACTGTTTGAACAGCAACCGGATGTCGATGGCATCGGCTTAGCCGGTATGCCGATTGGCACACCGGGCATGCCAGGGCCCCAAAGCGAGCCTTACAACGTTTACCTATTCAGCGATCAAGACGCCCAGCCGTTTATGACGCTGTAGGCGAAGAAGCGCCGTTGCGTCGCGCAAACTCTGCTGCGGGTGCTGGCTTGCCAAAATAGTAGCCTTGATACACATGGCATCCTAAGCGAGCCAGCACCGTGCACTGGTCGGCAGTTTCCGTGCCTTCAGCAATCACGTCTAATCCCAGGCTCTCTGCTAGGGCGATAATGGTGGCGGCTATCGGCGTTGCCTGCATATCCAAGGTTAAATCCTTGACGAAGGCAATGTCGATTTTGAGCGTGTCCAGCGGCAGTGATTTGAGATACGCCAGCGATGAGTAGCCGGTGCCAAAATCATCCAGCGCAAAGCGGATGTCCAGTTGCCGCAGGCGCAGCATCTTATCGATGGTGCCTTCTGGGTCGCTCATTAGCAGCGATTCAGTGAGCTCCAAGGTTAAGCGCTGATGCGCGCTCCATCATCAAATAGCACCACGCCATCCTACAGGGCGTCCTTGAGGTTGGAGAGTGTGTCTGGCGTATCAACATCGAATACCACCCCGGCATCGTCCACGTCATGGGTACGGTAGTGTGAAGCATGTTGCCGAATCAAAGACGCTGCCCCTGACTCGCCGTCGATGCCTGCCAGGGCTGGCCAAAAATCCCGCCCAAACAGTACCGGATGTCCAGGTTGGCCGCGGAAGCATGGCCGCCAGATGGTGTCTCGGGTGATGCACTGCTGCAGCGTCAGTAGCGTTTCGGGCTGAAAGCGAGGCATATCGCCTAGCAGCACCGCGACGGCCTGAGCGTCTTTTAGGCGACGATCACGACTCAACGCCGCCACCGCTTCGGCAAGGCTCGCACCCAAACCCAGTGGCGCCCGATGCAATCGAATCAGCGGCGTGCTCGGCGCCAAGCCGAGCTGAAGTGCGTCGTCTTCCTCTCGAATCGCAACCCTTACCTGGAGAAACGCCTGCTCAATGCGTGCCACCGTCGTGGCCAACAGCGTTCTGCCATCGGCAAGGCGCGCTTGGCGCTTATCGGCGTCGCCATAGCGCCGTGAGTAACCTGCTGCCATCACGAGCGCGACGACGTGATGAGCGCTCTCCGCGCACTGCCTGTTTTGCTGAGTATGTTCAATCACCTGCCGATCCAAGTGTTGCATCAATATTGAGTCCTTTCGTCACCTCGAAGATCCGCTGGGTCAGCGCATGCTTCTCCAACAGATGACGGAAGTGCAGCAGCGTGGTCGCGTCTGGTACGCTCTCGATGGTCAGATCGATACCCACGAAGTCGCGCATCGCCTGACTATCGTAGATCGCATCTTCGAGCGCCTCGTCGGCGAGCGCATACCACTGTTGCAGGAAGTAGATCCGCAGCATGCGCTCCAGGCCGATGAGCGGACGGCCGCGCTGTTCGGCTGCCTAGAGTTTATCCGGCAGCGCATAGCTGGCGGTGACATGCACCACGGGGCGCGTGTCATCGCTGGCGGAGAAAATCTGCACTTCGCCCACCGCCAGGCGGCGGCCCAGCTTGATCAGCTTGGCGTGGGCAATAATGTCGTGGTCGCCGGAGGCTGCGCGTAAAAAGTGGCAGTTTAAATCGCTGGTCACGGCCATCGCTTCGGGGCCAATTTGGGCGAGTATCGCCACGTACAGCGCCACATCCGCAAAGCCCATCATGGTGGGGCCGGAAACGCGGGGGCCAGGGCGCAGGTGCTCATGGCCAATGCTTAGGAGCATGGTAGCGCACATCTCTCCAACGCTCTCTATCTTGCCCATTCGCTGGGGAAAGACATCATCGAGGAAGCGTTCGATTTGTTCGGCGTTCATGACGGTCATTGTTATTTTCCTATGATTTATTTCGTTAACGTCAACGTAAGCATGTTATTAAGCTAAACAAAAGCCCCTCAAGGTGCGAGACCATGAGGGGCTTTTAGCGACTATTGTCTAGTCAGCGCGAAGCGTTTACTTCGATTTGTGCACCTGACGCCACGCGTGCAGGAGTGGTTCGGTGTAGCCAGAAGGCTGTTCACGGCCCTTGAAGATGAGGTCTGAGGCCGCTTTAAAGGCGGTAGAGCCTTCAAAGTCGGCGCTCATGGCGGTGTACGTGGGGTCGCCAGCGTTCTGCTCATCAACCACTTTCGCCATGCGCTTGAGGGTCTCCTCAACGCGGGGCGCATCGACGATGCCATGATGCAGCCAGTTGGCAATGTGCTGGCTGGAGATACGCAACGTGGCGCGGTCTTCCATCAGGCCGACGTTGTGAATATCCGGCACTTTCGAGCAGCCGACGCCGTGTTCCACCCAGCGCACCACGTAACCCAGAATGCCCTGGCAGTTGTTATCCAGCTCTTGCTGAATCTCTTCCTCTGACCAGTTGGCGTTTTCCGCTACCGGCACGGTGAGCAGGTCGTCCAGGAAGTCCGGCTCGCCCTGGGCTTCCAGCTCGCGCTGAACGTCGGCCACGTTTACCTGATGGTAGTGCAGGGCGTGCAGGGTAGCCGCCGTGGGGGAAGGTACCCACGCAGTGTTGGCACCGGCTTTCGGGTGGCCAATCTTCTGCTCCAGCATGTTGTGCATCAAATCGGGCATGGCCCACATGCCTTTACCAATCTGGGCGCGGCCGCGCAGGCCACAGGCCAAACCGACCTGCACGTTGTTTTTCTCGTAGGCAGTGATCCACGCAGCGCTCTTCATATCGCCTTTGCGAACCATCGGGCCTGCTTCCATGGCGGTGTGCATCTCATCGCCGGTGCGGTCCAGGAAGCCGGTGTTGATGAAGACTACGCGTGAGGTCGCTTCGGCAATACACGCCTTGAGGTTCACCGTGGTGCGACGCTCTTCGTCCATGATGCCCATTTTCAGGGTGTCACGGCTCATGCCCAGAATGTCTTCGACGCGGCCAAATAGCTCGTTGGCGAAGGCGACTTCTTTAGGGCCGTGCATCTTCGGCTTGACGATATACACCGAGCCTGCGCGGGAGTTGCGCGGTTGGTCGGCGTCTTTCTTCAGGTCGTGCAGGGCCAGCAGCGAGGTGACTACCGCGTCCAGAATGCCTTCCGGCAGCTCGTTGCCGTTTTCGTCCAGCACCGCAGGCGTGGTCATCAGATGACCCACGTTGCGCACGAACATCAGCGAACGACCCGGCAGTGTGACGGTGTTGCCGTCAGTGGTTTGCCAAGTGCGGTCGGCGTGCAGCTTACGGGTGAAGGTTTTGCCGCCTTTTTCGATGTTCTCTTCCAGATCGCCCTTCATCAGGCCGAGCCAGTTGCTGTACACGCCGACCTTGTCTTCGGAGTCTACCGCCGCAACGGAGTCTTCGCAGTCCATGATGGCGGTCAGCGCGGCTTCAACCACGACGTCTTTGACGTGCGCCGGATCTGTCTTGCCGATCGAATGGTTGGCATCGATCTGGATTTCCAGATGCAGACCGTTGTTGGCCAGCAGAATCGATTCGGGGGCGGAAGCATCACCGTTAAAACCAATCAGCTTGCCAGCGTCTTTTAGGCCGGTTTCACGGCCGCCTTCCAGACTGACGACCAAGTGGCCGTCGCGGATGGCGTACTTCACGGCATCCCGGTGAGAGCCAGTGGCCAGCGGGGCGGCACGGTCCAGCACGCCACGGGCGTAAGCGATGACTTTTTCGCCGCGTTTCGGGTTGAAGCTGGTGCCTTTTTCCGCGCCGTCCTCTTCGGAGATGGCATCGGTGCCATACAGCGCGTCATACAGGCTGCCCCAGCGGGCGTTGGCCGCGTTCAGGGCGTAGCGGGCGTTGCTCACCGGTACGACCAGCTGCGGGCCGGCTTGAATCGCCACTTCACGGTCGACGTTAGCGGTGGTGGCTTTTACGCTGGACGGTGCATCGGCCAGGTAGCCGATCTCTTTTAAGAAGCTGCGGTAGGCGGGCATATCACGAACCGGACCGGGGTTTTCCCGGTGCCAAGCGTCCAGCTTCTCTTGCAGCGCGTCGCGCTCTTCAAGCAGTTGGCGGTTTTTCGGGGTCAAATCGTGGAACAGGGCATCGACACCGGCCCAGAAGGCGCTTTCGTCGACGCCGGTGCCCGGCAGAGCCTGCTCGTTGATGAAACGATCTAGGTCGGCTGCCACCTGTAAACGGTGACGCGTGATACGCTCGCTCATGGGGATCTCCTGTGAAGGTGCCCGTGGATTGTTCTAGTGCCACGGTTCGGGTGAAGGGTGATTTATGGAAAATACTTCCACACCTGCGTTGGCATGTAAACAGCGTAGACCCTAAAGCGTTAAAATGCTCGACCAAATGATAAGAGCGGGCGGCACCGCCACTGTTATTTTGTGCTGTTACTCAGTCCATGGAAGTGTGGTGTTCACGGAGAGACGTTAATGCATAATTTCCAACACTTGGAAGGTCTGTTTCGGCAGGCGCAAGGGGAGTCGTCGCTCTCCCGCTTGACGCCAGGCGACGCGCTAACGGACGCTGTGCATGACTACTTTCGCCACTACGGCTTAGAGGCGCTGCTCAACGACGCTAGCGAAGTGCATGCCGGATTTGTCGATACCGGACGGTTCGCGCTGTGGTGCCAAGTGTGGAGCCCACCTGCGCCCACCGGCACCGCGTTCGTGATTCATGGCTATTTCGATCATCTGGGACTGTACCGCCACCTGCTCAGTTGCCTGCTGGCCAAAGGCTGGCGCGTGGTGCTGTGGGATTTGCCCGGCCACGGGCTTTCCAGCGGCCCCCGGGCGGAAATTGAGGACTTCGATGACTACCAGCACTGCTTGGTGCATCTGCAAGAGGCGCTGCAAACCCTCGGCATGGCACCGGAACCGTGGCTGGGCGTTGGCCAAAGCACCGGCGCGGCGATTCTCGCCACCGACGCGCTCACCCGCCGAGAAGCCGCCCATTGGGCCGGTATCGTGCTGCTGGCTCCGCTGGTGCGCCCTTGGCGCTGGAGCCAAGCCAGCTGGCTGCATTTAATCGCCAGCCCCTTTGTCAAAGAGCTGCCGCGCAAGTATCGTCCCAACTCCACCGATGAAGCGTTCACCGCCTTTCTACGCGACCAGGACCCGCTACAGCCCGAGCGCTTGAGCGTGGCCTGGATCACCGCCATGCGCCGTTGGATGCCGCGCCTGTTAGCGCTTGAGCCCAACCCACTGCCCACGCTGATTCTGCAGGGCGAGCAGGACCTCACCGTGGATTGGGAGTGGAACCTGGCCATCCTGGCGGAAAAATTCCCCAACGCGGAGATTCACCGCCACCCGGAGGCGCGCCACCACTTGGTGAACGAAGCCGAGCCGATTCGCCAAGTGCTGTTTGAAGCGCTCGATCGCTTTATCGAGAACGTGCATTAAGCTCCCTTCAATAGCCGATCCAACTGCCGGTAGCCGATGGCTTCGATAAAGTGCGGCTGGGAGGGCTTGGGTTCGCCCTGTAAGTCAGCCAGCGTCAGCGCCACGCGTAGCACGCGGTGGTAGGCGCGGGCGGAGAGCTTGAGCTTTTCCAGCACGCCTGCCAGCCAGGCGCGCTCTTCATCATTAAGGGCGCAGGCGGCTTCCAGCGCTTTACCGCTGAGCTGGCTGTTGAGCGCGCCCCGAGCCATTTGCCGCTCCCGGGCCGCCATCACTCGCTCGCGCACCGCGCTGGAGGGCTCGCCCTGGGTTTGTGCGGTGAGTTGCTCCGGGGGCAGCGCGGGCACTTCCACTTGCAGATCAATACGATCCAACAGCGGGCCAGAGAGGCGTGCCTGATAGCGCTGAATTTGGCTGGCACTGCACTGGCAGCGTTGGCGTGGGTCGCCCAGGTGCCCGCAGGGGCAAGGGTTCATCGCGGCAACGAGCTGAAATTGAGCGGGATATCGGCGCTCATGGCTGGCGCGAGACAGATGAATTTCCCCTGTTTCTAGGGGTTGCCGAAGGACCTCCAGTACGTTGCGGGAGAACTCTGGCAGCTCATCCAAAAACAGCACGCCGTGGTGCGCAAGCGATATTTCACCCGGTTTGGGTTTGGAGCCGCCGCCGACCAGTGCGGCGGCGCTAGCGCTGTGGTGGGGTTGGCGGAAGGGCCGTTGGCCCCAGTCGGCTTCCAGTGGCAAGCCACATACCGAACGCACCGCCGCCACCTCCAGGGCGTCGTCCTCGGAAAGCGGCGGCAGAATGCCGGGCAAGCGGCTGGCGAGCATGGTTTTTCCGGTGCCGGGTGGGCCTGCGAGCAATAGGTTATGGCCTCCTGCAGCAGCGACCTCTAACGCCCGGCGCGCCTGATGCTGGCCGCGAACGTCGGCTAAGTCCGCCACCGGGGCGGTAGATTTGACGGAGGCGGAGAGCTGGTGGGGCGGAATTTTCTCCTGGCCCAGTAAGTGAGCCACCACTTGCCAGAGAGAGTCGGCGGGCAGCACCGGCAAATCGCCCGCCAGGGCGGCTTCATCGGCGCAGGCGCGGGGCACGATCAGCGCTTTGTTGGCGCGCCGGGTGGCCAGCGCAAACGGCAGCACACCGGGTACCGCCCGCAGCTTGCCATCCAGGGCCAGCTCACCTGCGCACTCCATGCCTTCCAGCGCATCCACCGGGATTTGGCCCGATGCCGCGAGAATGCCCAGCGCAATCGGCAAATCGAAACGGCCACCCTCTTTGGGCAGGTCCGCCGGGGCGAGGTTGAGGGTAATGCGCTTGGTGTTGGGGAAGTCAAAGCCCGCGTTGATCAAGGCGCTGCGCACCCGTTCGCGGCTCTCTTTCACGGCGGTTTCCGGTAAGCCCACCAGGGTTAACCCCGGCAAACCGTTGGCTAAATGAACCTCTACATGCACCGCCGGTGCTTCCAACCCCACGCCTGCCCGCGTGGCGACAATGGCTAGCGTCATCGCCTTTCCTCTGCTGTTGTCACTTACTCCAATGTAGGATAAAGCTATATTAGCTTAAGTATTTAACCTAACGTAATTAAGAAGGCTTTGGTAGCGCTTAAGCAACTGGTTCAAGTAGCGGAGATGGCTTGACGAGGTAATGCGCCTGCATTACTTTGTATGCATTACCTTTGCATTGCTATCAAGCGGAGAGCGACAGTGAGCACGCTTATCGAAGACGACTCAACTCTGACGGATCGCTATCAAACGACTGTTCCGGCATCGATTCGCCGGGCGCTAAAGCTGAAGCGCCGAGACCGTATCCATTATACCGTTCGTCCTGATGGAGAAGTGGTGCTTTCCCGGGCGAGTGATGAGGCCAAGCACGACCCTGTGATGGTCAACTTCCTCAATTTTCTAGAGCGCGATCTTCTGGCGCATCCGGAAAATATTCGCCCGGTGACTGCCAGTAGCTTTGCCGAGGCCGAACGGCTTACCGCAGGTATTGAGGTAGACCTCGAAGAGGCGCTGGAAGAGGATGATGACGACGAATGAAGCCTCTGGAGGTTAATGGATGGACGATTTATGCCCATCCGTTGTTCTTGGAACAAGTCGAAGCACTCACCTTGAAAGTGAGACATCTTCAATCGAAAGATCCTGCCGGATATCGCAACAAGGCGGCCACCAAGCGCCTAGCAGCGATCATGAAGCTAGCCTTGAATGATATTCCGCAGGATCCATCAGGCACTCACTACCGTCAAGGGAACACGCTTGGCACAGAGCACACTCATTGGCAACGAGCAACGTTCTACCAGCAGTACCGGCTGTTCTTTCGCTACGATGCTGCGAGCAAAATCATTATTTATGCATGGGTCAATGATGACGCCACAAAACGCGCTTACGGCAGTAAGCATGATGCTTACTCTGTCTTTCAGAAAATGCTCAGCAGTGGCAACCCACCGGATAGCTGGAAAGCCTTACAGAAAGCCTCAATGAGCGAAGTTGAACGAATTCATTTACTTTTAGCGGCAGATAACAACGATAACTAAATCATACTAGATCTTTTTGGGGGTTCTTCGTCACTTTATGTGGATTTGGCCTGATCGAACAGGCGGCCCACGCTTTCTATCACCATGTACAGGGCGAATACGGCCAGCAGTATCGCCCCAGTAAACCCGCCCAGCGCGTTGACCTTTCCGGTGCCAAACGAGAACCGGTCACTCGTAGCCTGCTTCCGAGCATAGGCATACGCGAAGGCGGCAATGCCCAGTGCCACTGCGTGAGAACCCATGTGCAACCCATCGGCCAGCAGCGCCATTGATCCGTAGATCACCCCCGCCGTAATTTCCCACACCATCATGGCCAGGGTCAGCCCGACCACAATGAGCGTCCGCGACTCACCGGAGCGTTTATGATTCTGGCCAAACGTGTGATCGTGTTGCCATTGGTCAAGGCGATGGTGATGCATGACGGGCGTACCTAAGGAAAGAAGATCATATTCAGCGTAGGCGCTATCGAGCATTGCGACGCCACCTATCCCCCCAGGGGGGATAGGTGGGATACTAGTGGAGATCAGGTGGGTTCACAACCAAGCGTGTGAGAGTAAGCGCAGCGAACTATAAAGGACGACGCTAATGAGACGGAAACGTCACCGGCGGGGACTGCTGGCTAAAAAAACACAAGAGACGCTAAGATACCCAGAAGCGCGCAACCCGCCAGCACTTTGAGCATGCCCACCTTGAAATGAAAAATCGCGACCATGGCGCCTGCCGCCAGTAACAACGCCAATAGATCAAGAGACGCTAAATTCGGCGCTAAAATACGCGCCCCCATCACGTGCCACTCGCCTACGTCAGCGAAAATAACGTGAACGCCAAACCAGATGGCCAGGTTGAGGATAACCCCGACGACCGCAGCGGTAATGGCGGACAGCGCAGCGCTTAGGGCGCGGTTGTCACGTAGACGCTCCACATAGGGAGCCCCTAAAAATATCCAAAGGAAACAAGGAATGAACGTTACCCATGTGGTCAGCAGTGCGGCGAGCGTTGCCGCCAACATGGGATCAAGGCCTGTGGCGTCACGATAAGCGCCCATAAACCCAACAAACTGGACGACTTGAATTAATGGGCCCGGTGTTGTCTCCGCCATGCCCAGGCCATCCAGCATCTCGCCCGGTGCCAGCCATCCATAGTTTTGCACCGCCTCTTGAGTGACGTAGCCCAATACCGCGTAGGCACCGCCAAAGGTCACCACCGCCATCTTGCTAAAGAAGAATGCGATCTGACTGAACACATTCTCGCTACCGAATAGCGCTAATAGCAGTACCACGGGCGTCAGCCACAATAGGAGTAACGTGCCTGACATGCGTAGCGACCACTGGTGATTGGGGCGTGCATGGGCAGGCAGCCCTTCTCCCAGTAGAGAGTCTCGGTCGCTAAGCACTGACTCGTCGGCATCACCGTGGCCACCGCCCACCTGGAAGGCCGGCATGCCGCGCTTTCCTCCCCAGTACCCCAGAAGGGCCGCGCTCAGAATAATCAGCGGAAACGCCACCTCAAAAAAGAAGATAGCGACAAACGCGGCAGCGGCGATGCCAAGCATTATCTGATTTTTCAGCGCCCGCTTGCCGATACGGACGACAGCGTTAAGTACCACGGCCAGAACCGCCGCTTTTAGGCCAAAGAAGAGTCCCTCAACGGCTCCCACATTGCCTAAGGCGGCATACAGGTAGCTCAGGGCTAGAATGGCGATGAAGCCAGGTAGCACAAAGAGGCTGCCCGCGACTAAACCACCTTTGGTACGATGCATCAGCCAACCGATATAGATAGCCAACTGCTGCGCTTCTGGCCCCGGCAGCATCATGCAATAGTTAAGCGCGTGCAGAAAACGGCGCTCGCCAATCCATTTTTTTTCTTCGACAAGGATGCGATGCATCACCGCTATCTGACCCGCTGGGCCGCCGAAGCTCAATAGTGCGATTCTTAACCAGACCCTAACGGCCTCACGGAACGGGACTTGATGGGTCGACTCAATGTTGGACGGCATGGCACACTCTCTAACGAGTCAGGGTATTATTTTGTAGAATGTATAACAGTAAGGTTATATATGCAACGTAAGAGGCGGTATGGCAGATAACGAACAACACTGGTTAATCCTGATCATGCGCCTCAGTGGGCGGTCGGGCACACCCCGTATGAGGATCTGGCGGGCACTTCGTGGTTTAGGTGCTGCGGTACTCAGAGACGGCGTCTACTTACTGCCTGCTAGCCCCACGCGAAGGGAAGCGCTGGAGCTGCAAGTCGGCGCTATTCGGGAGCTGGGAGGTAACGCGCTGCTGATCGAGGTAGACGATTCAGCCATAGATAGCGTCGAGGTATTGCCTTCGCTCTTTGATCGAACGCCAGATTTTCAGGCCTTACGGGCGGCAGTGGCTGACTGGAAACAGGCATGCCCTCAGTTGGAGGAGCGAGACGCGCAGCGTCAATTGACCCAGTTGCAGCGACGTTTACAAAGCATTGTGGAGATTGATTTTTTTCCAGGATCAGAAAGCGAGCGCGCTATCATGGCCTTGGCAGAAGCGGAGACCGTCTTCAATCGTTGCTTTGTGCCAGATGAGCCCCAGCCGATCCAGGCCGAGATCCCACGGCTTGATCACTCTGCATTTCGTGGAAAACGGTGGGCCACGCGCCGTCGCCCTTGGGTGGATAGGCTAGCATCGGCTTGGTTGATCAAGCGCTTTATTGATCCTGAGGCTCGCTTCGTGTGGCTAGAACATCCAAGCCAGTGCCCGCCAGACGCGCTGGGGTTTGATTATGATGGAGCCTATTTCACCCATATTGATGACAAGGTGACGTTTGAAGTGCTGCTCGCGAGTTTTAGCCTTGAGACGCAGGCAGGCTTGAGCAGAATTGCGGAGCTAGTACACTACTTGGACGTGGGGGGCACCCCTGTACCAGAGGCCGTGGGGTTAAAACTTATGCTGGCCGGGGCTAAAGAGCGCTGTGACGACGATGATGCCCTGCTGCAACATACCGATATGTTGTTTGATGACCTTTACCAAGCATATTTGGCGGGAGACCCAGGCCGGGAGTGAGTATGCGCTAATAGTGAAAAGGCCGGGTTTACCCCAGCCTTTTGCTAGCGACCCTTATGGCTCGAAGGGTTCCAGGCTAATTAATCGCGGATCAGGGGACGTGCTGAAGCCGTCTTCAAAGGTAAACCAGCTAACGCTATGAATCGCTGTAGGCCTACCAGTGTCAGGCCCGGCAAGCCATTCGCCAGATGTACTTCGACATGCACCGCCGGTGCTTCCAACCCCACGCCCGCCCGCGTGGCCACAATCGCTAATGTCATGGCGCTCCCTCGCAACGTCTCTCAATTGGCTCACTCAGTTTAATGAGTCTGCTCGTTGGCTAAGCCTACTTTATTTCAAGCGTTGAGCGCTACTGAGCGGCCAGCGAGTAAAGCGTTAATGTGCCCCCTGGGCGTTCAATGCGCTGCTCAGTTCGCGGGCAAAGCGCTGGGCGGAGGGCAGGGCGCCAAAGCTCCAGACTGGCGGCAGGCGCAGCAGATGGCCATGTTGAACGCTCGGCAATTGTTGCCACAGGCCGCTCTTTTCCAACTGCGCTTCCACCCCTGCGGGGAGCGGGTCAACGATGACCAGGGTGGCGTCGGGGTAGCGTGCCAGCGCCTCGATACCGACCAAGGCGAAGCCCCAGGCGTTGGTGGGCTCATCCCAGGCGTTGGGCAGCGCCAGCTGTTCCAATACGGCGTTGTAGAGGCTGTTCTCGCCAAATACCCGCACATGCCGAGCATCCATGAACTGCACCATCAGCAATGGAGATGCGTTGCCGGGCGGGTAGCGCAGCTCGCGCATCAGCTGCTGGGTGTTCTCGATCAGCGCGTCGGCTTCTGCGTTGCGTTCGGTCAACTCGCCCAACTGGCGGGTGAGGGTCTGCATTTCCTGCCACGTATCGGTGCCTGGCGAGTAAAGGGCGAAAGTGCCCACCGGCGCGATGCGCTCCAACCGAGGAATCAGCCCGGTAAACATGGGCGAGAGCAGGGTTTGCTCAGGGGGCGATTGGGCCAACTGCTCGAAGTTGGGCTGGGTGCGTAGGCCAAGGTCGCTGACGTGCTCCGGGATACGCGGCTCGCCTACCCAATCGTGATATCCCGGCTGTTGCGCGATACCGCTGACCGGAGCGCCAATCGCCAGCAGCGTTTCGGCGATGGTCCAGTCGATAGTGGCCCACTGGGCGTGGCTGGCGGTGCTGAACAGCAGGGCTGCCGCGAGCAAGCAGCTGCGGGCCAGGGTCGGGAGTCGGGGGATGCAGCGCATGAAGTGGGCACCTGACAATAAGCGCTTTATTTAAACGATTCTGTTTATCAATTGCAAATGGAAACAGCGGAGGTCGCACAAGTCGTCAGCGCGAGACGCCTCAGGGGCGTAACTGCTCCAACATGGTGCATGAGGTGGCTTTCGCCATGCCTTCGCGCGTTTGATGCGTCACAAAGTGAGCCGTAAGGGGTCAGGCGGATAAGCGCGCTGGGTGCCTATCCAAGGCCACCCAGCGTTGCCTCAGCTTGGGTTGCCGGGGGTGGGCTTGCCTTGCTCGGCAGGCTCAACGGGGGCTGGCGGTACTTCGGCTTCCATGGGGGGGGGCTGCGCGGCGCTGGCCGCTTCCACCGTGGCTTCCAGGCTGGCCACCTGACGCTCCAGCGCTTCGACACGCGCGCGCGTGCGCTGAAGCACATCCATCAAGATATCAAAGTCTTCTCGTGATACCAGCTCCAGGCGGTCGAAGGCGCCTCGTACCACTTGCTGCACGCCTTTCTGAATGTCTTCCGGGGCCTGGGAAGCATTCTGTAAACGGTCGCCTATCTGCTGGGCTAAACGGCTGATGCGATCCTGGGGCGTCATGGCTCTCTCCTCAAACGGTGGCGCATAAATGTGGATAGCTTACCTGTAAGGATACGCAACCCTTTGCCAAACCGCATGCCCCGCGTGCGTTTTCTCCTGCAGTGTGCGCATGCATCAAAAAAGAGCGTGCCGCTTTTATTGGTGATCGTTTTTAGTGCATGGGTGGGTGTGAATGGATGCGTAGTCGCCTTGCCAGTGGCTGTAAAGCGCACTTTTGAAACCTTAAGGGTATGAATTTCAATGATAAAAAATACAGTGGCACGGTATGAGCATTAGCAGGGCAAGCACTAAATTCGGGCGGCCACGCCGCTCTCCACCGAGTGGGACTGAACCAGCAGGGGAGATCCGGGATGAAACTCATCACCGCTATCATCAAGCCTTTCAAGCTTGACGACGTTCGTGAAGCACTCGCCGACAACGGCGTGCAGGGGATTACGGTTACTGAGGTCAAGGGATTTGGTCGGCAGAAAGGCCACACCGAGCTGTATCGCGGTGCCGAGTACGTAGTGGACTTTCTGCCCAAGGTGAAAGTGGAAGTGGCCGTGGACGATGCGCGTCTGGAGAGCGTGCTGGATGCCATCTGCAGCGCTGCCAACAGCGGCAAGATCGGTGACGGCAAAGTGTTCGTGACGCCGCTGGAAGATGTCATTCGTATTCGTACCGGAGAGCGTGGCGCCGACGCGGTATAGGCCTGCCCACACAACGACGACCCACTACGTATAACTTCTCTTGGATCACGGGGAACACCTGATGAACGAGCTTACAGAATTGAGCTATGCGCTCGATACGTTTTACTTCCTGATTTGCGGCGTACTGGTCATGTGGATGGCCGCCGGCTTCTCGATGCTCGAGGCCGGTATGGTACGTTCCAAGAACACCGCTGAAATTCTGACCAAGAACATTGCGCTGTTTGCCATTGCCTGCACCATGTACCTGCTGGTGGGCTACTACATCATGTACTCCAGCGGCGAAGGCGGTTTCCTGCCTAGCCTTGGGTTCCTGATCGGTACCGAGAACAGCGTCGATGCGGTGCTGGCCGGTGGTGAAGATGCACCTTACTACTCCATGCGTTCGGACTTCTTCTTCCAGGTCGTGTTCGTCGCAACGGCGATGTCGATCGTGTCGGGTGCCGTGGCCGAGCGTATGAAGCTGTGGGCCTTCCTGGCCTTCGCGGTGGTCATGACCGCCTTCATCTACCCGGTGTCTGGCTACTGGACCTGGGGCGGCGGCTGGCTGGATGGCGTTGGCTACTCTGACTATGCGGGCTCGGGTATCGTCCACATGGCCGGTGCAGCAGCAGCGTTGGCGGGTGTGCTGGTACTGGGCCCCCGTAAGGGCAAGTATGGCAAGGACGGTTCTATCCACGCGATTCCGGGCGCCAACATGCCACTGGCCACGCTGGGTACCTTCATCCTGTGGATGGGCTGGTTCGGCTTCAACGGTGGCTCTGAGCTGAAAATGTCCGATATCGGTTCAGCTAACAACGTTGCGCAAGTGTTCGTGAACACCAACGCAGCGGCTGCCGGTGGTGTCATCGCCGCGCTTATTCTAGCCAAGCTGTGGTTCCGCAAGGCGGACCTCACCATGGCGCTGAACGGCGCGCTGGCTGGCCTGGTCGCCATTACCGCAGACCCGCTGTCGCCTTCTGCGCTGGGTGCCGCCTTGATTGGTGCCATCGGTGGCCTGATCGTGGTCGCTGCCATCATCACGCTGGACAAGCTGAAGCTGGATGACCCTGTGGGTGCTATCTCGGTTCACGGTGTGGTCGGTATCTGGGGTGTGTTGGCAGTACCGCTGAATAATGGCGATGCGTCCTTCGGTGCACAGTTGATCGGTATCGTGGGCATCTTTGGCTGGGTCTTCATCGCAAGCTTAGTGGTATGGCTGGTGCTGAAAGCGGTCATGGGTATCCGCGTTAGCGAAGAAGAAGAGTATGAAGGCGTCGATATCGCTGAGTGCGGTCTGGAAGCCTATCCCGAGTTTAGCGTTAAGAAATAAGCTTGCGCTAATCATGTGAGCTGGCGTGCTCCTTTTGGCCTCCCCACCGTGGGAGGCCTTTTTGTCCTTCCCAGGTAGGTTGCATGCTGGTTGTTATTAGCTAGGTACGTACTGGTTTTTTTATTCTCCGCCCTTGGCGGTGTATGCTTAATCGACTGGGTAACGGGCTTGGCTATGCGAGCGCCCCCGCTAACCTCGATGGTTATGACAATCGGTTAATAACGCTGTCTGCATGACAGCAGGCCACCAAGCTAGAGGATGTCGCAATGAAATTGATCTCAGCCATTATCAAGCCCTTCAAGCTTGATGACGTACGCGAATCGCTCTCGGATATCGGCGTGCAGGGCATTACGGTAACGGAAGTAAAAGGGTTTGGCCGTCAGAAGGGCCACACGGAACTCTACCGTGGCGCGGAGTACGTGGTGGATTTCCTGCCTAAGGTGAAGCTGGAAGTCGCCGTCGACGATGATATGGCCGAGCAGGTGATCGACGCGATTACCCAGGTCGCCAATACCGGCAAAATCGGTGACGGTAAAATCTTTGTGATGCCCCTTGAGCAGGTCATCCGTATTCGTACCGGCGAAACAGGTAAAGACGCTGTCTAACCACGGTGAATGGTAAGGCGTGAACAGTGAGTCGCGCTGAATCGACAAAGCCCCTGTGGATAATACCCACAGGGGCTTTGTGCAGAAGGCGACGATGACACGGGCTACGATTTTCTATTCATCCTTCACCTTTCACCCTTCGAACGAGGCTCACTTCTCAACGAAGGCGCGTTCGATGACGTAGTCGCCCGGCTCGCCCATACGCGGGGAGATGTTCAGACCCAGCTCATCGAGCAGGGCGCTGGTGTCGTCCAGCATCGCCGGGCTGCCGCAAATCATCGCGCGGTCTTGGCGCGGGTCGATGGGCGGTAGGCCGGTGTCCTCGAACAGCTTGCCGGTGCGAATATGGTCGGTCAGGCGACCCATGGTGTGAAACTCTTCACGGGTCACCGTGGGGTAGTACACCAGCTTCTCGGCGATCTCTTCGCCCAGGTACTCGTGGGCGGGCAGCTCTTTGGTGATGAAGTCGGCGTAGGCCAGTTCGGAGACTTCACGCACGCCATGTACCAGCACCACTTTTTCAAAGCGCTCGTAGACTTCCGGGTCTTGGATTAGGCTCATAAACGGCGCCAAGCCAGTGCCGGTCGAGAGCATATACAGGTTGCGGCCCGGCAGCAGGTCGTCGCACACCAGTGTGCCGGTCGGCTTGCGGCTGACCATGATCTGGTCGCCCACTTTCAGGTGTTGCAGGCGCGAGGTGAGCGGGCCATCCGGCACCTTGATGCTGAAGAATTCCAGGTGATCTTCGTAGTTGGGGCTGGCGATGGAGTAAGCGCGCATCAGCGGTTTGCCGTCCACTTCCAGGCCGATCATAACGAACTGGCCGTTCTTGAAGCGCAGGCTGCGCTCGCGAGTGGTGCGGAAGCTGAATAGGGTATCGTTCCAGTGGTGAACGCTTAACACTTCTTCCAGGGCAAACTTGCTCATGCTAACTCCTCCAGGGGCAGCGAGGCCTAAGCCTTGCTCACCATATTCCAAAAAAGAATAAAAAACAGCTCTATAGGTTGCTCTCAATTCTAAATAAGGGTGGTATATCTGTTAAGCAAATTATCTTGATAACGCTTATCTTTAAAATCGATATAGCCCTTTCGCGGACCACTCTACAGATAGGTTTTGGCCATGCACTACACCCTGCGACAGTTAGAAGTTTTCGTGGCCGTTGCCCAGCACGAGAGCGTTTCCCACGCGGCGCGCGCGCTGGCCATGTCGCAATCGGCCACCAGCACGGCGCTGGCGGAGCTGGAGCGCCAGTTCGATTGCCAGCTGCTCGACCGCATCGGGAAACGGCTAAAGCTCAACGCGCTCGGCTTCCAGCTACTGCCCAAGGCGGTGGCCCTGCTGGACCGCGCCGAGGAGGTCGAAGAGCTGCTGCGGGGCCAACAGGGTGTGGGGGCGTTAGACGTCGGCGCGACGCTCACCATTGGTAACTATCTCGCCACGCTGCTGATCAGCGATTTCATGCAGCGCTACCCTGGCAGCCGTGTGCGTCTGGCGGTGCGCAATACACGGCATATTATCGAGGGCGTGCGTCAGCACTCGCTGGATTTAGGGCTGATTGAGGGGCAGTGCGATGACGATATGATCATCAGCCAGCCCTGGGTCGAGGATGAGCTGTGCGTGTTCTGCTCGCCGCGCCACCCGCTGGCAGGGCGGGAGCACCTGGAGCTGGATCAGCTGCTGCGGGAGGATTGGATCATGCGTGAGGAGGGCTCAGGCACGCGCATGACGCTGGAGCATGCGGCCCGCCACCGTCGCAGCCGGTTCAATACGCTGTTGGAGCTGGAGCATACCGAGGGCATTAAACGCGCGGTGGAGTCGGGATTAGGGATTGGCTGCGTGTCGCGGCTGGCACTGCGTGATGCCTTCCGGCGCGGCAGCTTGGTGCCGCTGCCCACGCCGGAGTTGGATCTCAAGCGCCAGTTCACGTTCATTTGGCATCGCCACAAGTACCTCACCACCGGCGTGCGGGAGTTTTTACGCCTCTGCCGCGAAATGACCGCCGGGGCCAAGCGCAGTGACGATATTCCGCTGCCACCGATTCCCTAGCGGTTACACCTTGGCCTTTTCAGGGCTTGGCAGCGCCTGAGCCAGGTGCTGCGACGCCTCTAGCGTAAAGCCACCCACTAGCGCGGCCAGCCTGTCCGCTTGGTCTTTAAGCTGCTCGGCCGCGGTGGTGGACTCTTGCACCAGGGCGGCGTTTTGCTGGGTCATCTGATCCAGGTCGGTCACCGCGATGCTGACTTGGTTGATCCCGTCGTTCTGCTCACCGGCTGCCGTACTGATATCGCCCAGCATTTGGGTGACGCGCGTCACGCTATCGGCCAGCTCGTGCATGGCGGCTTCGGCGTCGCGTACCATTTGCGTGCCGCTTTCGACCTTATCGGCAGACGCATCGATGCGCTGGCGAATGTCCTTGGCGGCGTCGCTGCGGCGCGAGGCGAGCTTGCGCACTTCATCGGCCACCACGGCAAAGCCGCGCCCGTGTTCGCCAGCCCGCGCTGCTTCTACTGAGGCGTTGAGTGCCAGCAGATTGGTTTGGAAGGCAATGCTGTTCATCAGCAAGAGGCGAAAGAGCGTATCGAGTGCCATCCTTGAACCAGTAGAACAAAGATTCATGGTTAACGCATGACATGGCCGCCACCGCGAGCGCTGCGGCGGCCATGGAGGAGTGGCAGACGAGACGTTTAGAAGGTCTCTGACGTGCGCGGTAAGCGATCCTGCGGCGCTTGCAGCGCGGGTGATGCCGCGTTAGAGAGTTTGAAACTGCTGATCGTGCCGGTCAGGCGATCCGCCTGCTCTTTCAACTGCTCGGCGGCGGTGGTGGACTCTTCCACCATGGCGGCGTTTTCCTGGGTCATCCGGTCAAGCTCGGCCACGGCGATGTTGACCTGTTTGATGCCATCGCTTTGCTCGCTGGTTGCAGCGTTGATCTCTTCCAGTACGTCGGTTACGCGGGTGATGTGGTCTACGATATCCTTCATCGTGCTACCCGCATTGCGTACCAACGAGGTGCCGTTATTCACCTTGGCTTGCGAGTCTTCGATCAGTTTCTGGATATCGTTGGCCGCGTCGCTGCTGCGGCCAGCCAGTTTGCGCACTTCCTCTGCCACGACGGCAAAGCCACGGCCATGCTCGCCAGCCCGCGCTGCTTCTACCGAGGCGTTGAGCGCCAGCAGGTTGGTCTGGAAGGCAATGCTGTTCATCAGCGTGACGATCTCGCCAATCTTGTTGGAGGCGTCGGAAATATCTTCCATGGTGGTGACCACGTTCGACACCACCTGACCGCCCTCTTTCGCGACTTCGGTGGCCGCGTGGGAGAGCTTGTTGGCTTCCTGTGCTGAGGCCGCCGTGTGCTGCACGGTGCTGGTGATTTGCTCTACCGATGCGGAGGTTTGCTGCAGGCTAGACGCCGCGTTGTCGGTACGGCGGGAGAGGTCCTGGCCGCCCATGGCAATCTCGTTAGCGGCATGGTGCACCGATTCGCTGCTGGTGCGCACATCGATTAAGACGTGCTCCATTTTGTTAACAAAGCGGTTAAAGGCGCTAGCGATTTGAGTGACTTCGTCGTTGCCTTCTTCTGGCAGGCGCTGGGTGAGGTCGCCCTCGCCGGAGGCGATGTTATCCATCGCGTTGCGCACCCCCAGCAGGCGGCGCAACAGTAGCGACAGCAGCAGCCCAAATACCACAGCGGTAATGGCCGCGACGATCAGCAGGGTAACGATGGACGTGGTGGCAATGGCGCGCAGGTCTGCGGTGGCCTCTGCTTCGTCTAACGCGACGACCAACTGCCAACCGCTGTTGCCGCCTACAGCACTGCCCATTAGCAGTTTATCGCTGCCTTGCAGAGCTAGCGGCTGTGGGGAGTCTGCCTGCACGATGCGAGTGAGGTCCGAAGGCGTGAGCGCATCGCTTAATACACTTGAAGGCTCCAGCGTCAGCGACTCATCCGGATGGGCAACCAGCGTGCCATCGTTGGTGGTTAGAAAGCCAAAGCTAGACGGTGTGGGGGAAATGCTGGCAACAATATCGATAACGTCAGCAATCGTAATATCGGCCCCAACCACAGCGGCTAGTTCGCCGTTTTGATAGAAGGGGCGAGCGAAGGTAATGATCAGGCCGCCCGTTTGAGCATCGACATACGGGGCGGTGATGATAGTGTCTTGCGCGTTCACCGCGCCTTGATACCAGGGACGCTGGCGTGGGTCATAATCGCTAGGGGGTTGCCAGCCGTCTGAGAAAATTCCCTCTGATGTGGACGGGTAAGCAATGTAAGCGGTCATAAAGTCGCCAGAATCGGCTAATTGTCGCAAGGCTTGTAGCGGCTCTTCGCTAACTGCAGTGTGTTCCATGCTGGCTAACATCGTGTAGCGCGCATTGAACCACTCATCGATGGCCTGTGTGTTTCCATTCACAACAGCGCTTAGGTTGCGATTAACCTGCTCACTATTGTGATGCTTTACAGTCGTGTAACTAGCAATGCCATTCACCGTTAAAGCCAACACAATAGCGATAAGGGCCGCTAGCAAGATACGTAAACGTAGGGAAGAAAACATAGTCGCTCTCGGGATCATCAGGGTTCATGATGGGTATCGGCGAGAGCGACTACGCCTTTAGTAAAAAGCAGGAAAAAAAGTTAGTAAGCGCTAACTGTAGTGTTAACGAAGATCGCTGACCGCGTTCTGAATATCAGCCATGGACGCTTTGCTGAGGTCTTTCGAGAGCGTGTGGGTGACCAGCTTCTGCGTGGGGTTATCGAGCTTCTCTTTGAGCAGCCCCAAGAACTTGGGAGGCGCGACCATGATCAGCTTGTCCATGCTGTTGTCCACCCGCGCAGTGTAGAGTCGCTGGGCGACTTCTTTGGCAAACAGCTCGTTTTCATGTTGGGAGGCCGCGCCTTCCTCGCCGGATGAGCGCGATGACGTTGACGTAGACTCATGAACATCGGCACCGCGGCGGTCCGTGATCAAGTCGCCTTCATGCAGCCTGCCTGCAGCGTGTACCAAGCTCTCCTGCTCGGCGAGGTGAAGTGCATCACGGGTGAAGATACGTGCCCGAGCGGCGTCGGCTACCACGATATAGGTGGTCATTGTCATACGTCCTCCATGTCATTGATTACCCTTTAACCATGGCAACCGTTCCGTGTTTGGTCAAACACGGTTTTCATAGAGAAAAGAGCATGGATATAGACGACTCACGTCATCATTGGCGAAACCGCTATCTGCTGATGCGCCACGGCCATAGCCAGGCTAACGCACAAGGCACCATCATCAGCTCCCCCGAGCGAGGGCTGTTGGCGTATGGGCTGTCGCCGCAGGGCGAGCAGCAGCTGGCAGATACCGTCGCACGGTGGCACTGGCCGGTACCCACACAGGTCGTGCATTCGGACTTTTTACGCACCACGCACACCGCCGCCCGAGTGGCCGCCGCGTTTGGGTTGGAGATGCAAAAAGAGGAGCGCTTGAGGGAGCGCCACTTTGGTGAATTGGAGGGCAAGGCGGATAGCCACTACCCGGAGGTGTGGGCCTTCGATGCCCAGAACGCCGACCACACCCAGTGGCAGGTGGAGCCGGTCAAGCGTGTCGCGGCGCGCATGGTCGCTGCGCTGGAAGCGTTGGAGCAACGCTTTGAGGGTGAAACGGTGCTGGTGGTCAGCCACGGCGACCCCCTGCAAATTCTGCTCACGGCGCTGGCGGGCAAGCCGCTGACGAAGCATCGGGAGCAGCCTGCGCTACTGCCTGCCAGCATTACGCTTGTGGGCGGTTAAGCGCCCTCTTTAGGAGGAATCCAGGCGATCATATCTACCTCCACATCCGCACTGCCCGCAAGCCCGGTCACGCCGATGCAGGTGCGGGTGGGCAGCGTTAATGCCCCAGAATCTGGCTCAAGAAGAGCTGGGTGCGCTCAGACTGCGGGTTGTTGAAGAACGGCTCCGGCGCGTTCTCTTCGATGACCTGCCCCTGGTCCATGAAGATCACGCGGTCGGCCACGGTCTTGGCGAAGCCCATTTCATGGGTCACGCAGAGCATGGTCATGCCCTCTTCGGCCAGTTCGATCATCACGTCCAGTACTTCCTTGATCATCTCCGGGTCAAGGGCCGAGGTCGGCTCGTCGAACAGCATGACGTCCGGGTGCATGCACAGCGAGCGGGCAATGGCGACCCGCTGCTGCTGGCCGCCGGAGAGCTGGCCGGGATACTTCTTCGCTTGTTCGGCGATGCGTACCCGCTGCAGGTAGCGCATGGCCTGCTCTTCGGCTTCTTTGCGCGGCTTTTTCTGTACCCACATAGGGGCGATACAGCAGTTCTCCAGCACGGTGAGGTGAGGGAACAGGTTGAAGTGCTGGAACACCATGCCGACGCTGCGGCGAATCTGCTCAATGCGTTTGACGTCCTGAGTGAGCGGTACACCGCCTACCACGATCTCGCCTTTCTGATGCTCTTCAAGATGATTAATGCAGCGGATCATGGTGGATTTGCCGGAGCCTGAAGGCCCGCAAATAACAATCCGTTCGCCGCGTTTTACTTCCAGGTAGATATCGCGCAGCACGTGGAAATCGCCGTACCACTTGTTCACGCCGCGCATTTCAACCATCAGGTCAGAAGTACTGGTACCAGGGGTGTTGGTGGCTGCTTGAGTCATGTCACCATCCTGCTAAAAATCGTTAATGAAAGCGGCGTTAGCGCTTGTGGCCGGTATGCAGCTTGCGTTCTAGGTACTGACTGTAGCGCGACATGCTGAAACAGAAGATCCAGAACATGAAGGCGGCAAACACGTAACCTTCCAACGAGAAGCCTAACCAGCGTGAGTCGGCCAGTGCCGCTTGCACGATCCCCAAAAGGTCAAAGAGCCCGATAATCATGACCAGGGTGGTGTCTTTAAACAGCGAGATAAACGTATTCACGATGCCGGGAATCATCATCTTCAGCGCTTGGGGAAGAATGATCAGCCCCATGCGCTTCCAGTAAGTCATGCCGAGCGCTGCCGCGGCCTCTTCCTGGCCTTTTGGAATCGCCTGCAAGCCGCCACGAATGACCTCTGCCATATAGGCGCTCTGGAACAGCGTTAAGCCGATCAGGGCACGCACTAGGCGGTCAACGCTCATATCGGAGGGCAGGAACAGCGGCAGCATGACCGAGGCCATAAACAGCACGGTGATCAGCGGCACGCCACGCCAGAACTCGATAAAGATGACGCAGAAGCTCTTGACGATGGGCATGTTCGAACGCCGCCCCAGGGCCAGCACGATACCGATCGGCAGCGCGCCTACCATGCCCACCGTGGCCAGCAGCAGGGTCAGCATCAGGCCGCCCCAGCGATGGGTCGGCACACGCGGCAGGTCGAAATAGCCGCCGTGCAGCAGCACGTAGGCGATCACGGGGAAGCCGACCAGCGCAAACACGGCCACCCAGTGCTTGAAGGGCAGGCGTGGAATCGCCAGCCAGGCAATCAGGGTGAAGAACCCGGCAAAGACGATATTGGCACGCCAGATTTCCGAGCGCGGGTACAGGCCGTAGATGAACTGGGTGAAGCGTGCGTTGATGAACACCCAGCAGGCGCCTTCGCGAGAGCAGTCGTCGCGGGTAGTGCCTACCCAGTCGGCGTTGATAAACGCCCATTGCACCGTGGGAACCACGAGCAGGTAGAGAATATACAGGCCGATCAGAGTAAAGATCGTGTTGATCGGGCCGTTGAACAGGTTGCTGCGTAGCCATGCCACAGGGCCCACAGAACTGCTGGGCGCCGGCTTTGGCTCGATCATCGTTCGGTTGTGAATCATGGGAATGCCCTCGACAACGGCCTAGCGTTCAACCAGCGCCACACGGGCGTTGAACCAGTTCATGAACATGGAGACCAGCAGACTGATGGTCAGATAAACCGCCATGGTCATGGCAATGACCTCGATGGCTTGGCCTGTCTGGTTCAGCGTGGTGCCTGCAAAGACCGAAACGAGGTCCGGGTAGCCAATGGCCGTGGCCAGCGACGAGTTCTTGATCAGGTTGAGGTACTGGCTGGTGAGCGGGGGGATGATGACCCGCAGCGCCTGCGGAATGACCACCAGACGCAGCACCAGGTTACGCGGCAGGCTCAGCGCTTGTGCGGCCTCGGTTTGGCCATGGGAAATGGCCTGAATGCCGGAGCGCACGATCTCGGCAATGAACGACGCCGTGTAGATCGATAGCGCAAACCATAGCGCCAGGAACTCGGGAATCACCGTAATACCGCCGCGGAAGTTAAAGCCACGCAGTTCGGGCATTTCCCAAGTGATAGGCACGCCAGTCACCAACATAACCAACAGCGGCAAGCCAAAAATCAGCGCAAAGGAGATCCAGTAGGCAGGAATACGTTTCCCCGTGGCTTCCTGGCGGCGCTTCGCCCAAATCACCAGCGCAATGCTGGCCACAATGGCGATCACAAAGGTCACGGGAATTAGCCCAAAACCGGACTCAAACAGCGGTTCTGGTAGATACAGTCCGCGCACGTTGAGGAAAAACGCTTCCCCAAAGGCAAGGCTGTCCCTGGCGCTTGGCAGGGTGCGCAGCACGGCAAAGTACCAAAAGAAAATCTGCAGCAGCAGCGGAATGTTACGAAAGGTTTCGATATACGCGGCGGCTAGCTTGGCGATCAGCCAGTTGGGCGATAGACGAGCGATACCGACAATAAAACCAATGATGGTGGCGGCGATCACGCCTAACCCACCCACCAGCAGCGTATTCAGCAGGCCCACGAAGAAGGTGCGGCCATAGGTGCTTTGGGAGGAGTAGTCGATCAGACTCTGCACGATCCCAAAACCGGCGGTATTGTTTAGGAAACCAAAGCCGGTGGTGATACCCCGTGAGGATAAGTTGTCTTGAACATTGCCGACAATATAGAACAGAAACACAATGACAGCGGCAATCAATAGACACTGGAAAATGAGCGCACGCTTGGCGCGGTCTCGCCAAAACGGTGGCTTGTGGCCAGCCGGGCGAGCATTAGGTCTTACAGACATGGATGGCGTCTCCGCGATACGGCAGGTCAATCAGATGGCCCGCCATTCCCTGTTAAGAGGGAGCGGCGGGCCGGGGTCAAGCGAGACGCTTAGCGAATCGGCGGTGCGTACTGAATGCCGCCTTGGGTCCACAGAGCGTTAATACCACGCTCAATTTCCAGCGGTGAGCCCATGCCTACGTTGCGATCAAAGCTTTCGCCGTAGTTACCTACCTGGCTCAGAATGTTGTAAGCCCAGTCGGCTTCTAAGCCCATACCTTCACCGTAGTTGCCGTCCTGACCCAGCAGGCGAGCAATATCCGGGTTGTCTGAGTTGAGCATCTCGTCAACGTTTTCGCTGGTAATGCCATACTCTTCACCGTTGATCATGGCGAACAGCGACCATTTTACGATGTTGAACCACTCATCGTCGCCTTGACGTACCACTGGGCCCAGCGGCTCTTTGGAGATGATGTCAGGCAGAATCATTGCAGAAGCGGGGTCGTCCAGTTGGATGCGTAAGGCCGCTAGCTGAGAAGTGTCGGAGGTCAGCACGTCACAGCGGCCAGCTTGGAAGCCGCCCACGGTTTGCTCAGACGTGTCGAATACGATGGGGTCAAACTCCATGCCATTGGCACGGAAGTAGTCGGCGACGTTAAGCTCGGTGGTAGTACCAGACTGGATACAGATCGCGGCGCCATCGAGTTCGTCTGCGCTGCTAATACCCAAATCCTTGTTCACCATGAAGCCGATACCGTCGTAGAAGGTAACGCCGGTGAAGTTCAGGCCCAAGGTGGTGTCACGGGTAGTGGTCCAAGTGGTGTTACGGGACAGTACATCCACTTCGCCAGACTGCAGCGCGGTGAAACGCTCAACAGCATTCAGGGAGATGTAGTTGACGGCATCCGCGTCGCCCAGTACCGCTGCAGCAACGGCGCGACATACGTCAACGTCGAGGCCCTGCCAGTTACCGCTATCATCTGGGGCGGAAAAACCTGGTAGGCCGTCGCTAACGCCACACTGTACAGCACCGCGCGCGCGGGTATCTTCTAACGTATTGGCTTGTGCGGTGGCGATACCGGCGAGGGAGATGGCACCCGCTGAGGCGAGCAGTACCAGGTGTTTCTTATTAATCATGTTTGTTCCCCTTCCTCGATTTAATGTCATTATGCATGGTGATGCATCATTAAAAGCTAGCAAGGAAGGTGCCAAGAAAGATATGCCGTCAAATTCAGCGCTTTTCAACGTAAAATCAGCGGATTTGACGAAGGTAGTGGTGCAAAAAAGTAGGTCAGCAGCTACGCGTTGCGCTTTTTTGGTGCGCAGCCGCTGGCGGAGGTCGGTGGCTAGTCGCCTAGCGTGTCAGCGAATAGGTGGCGCGTACTGAATACCGCCATCATTCCATAGAGCGTTTAAGCCGCGGGCTATGTTGAAATCTGACTCGGTTCCTACGTTACGGTCATAAATATCGGCATAGTTGCCTACCTGTTTGACGATTTGGTAAGCCCAGTCCGGCTGTAGGCCCATGGCTTCGCCAAAATCACCATCTTGGCCGAGCAAACGCATCACATCTGGATTGTCTGAGCTTAGCTGCTCATCCACGTTGGCTTGACTGACGTCCAGCTCTTCGGCATTCAGCATGGCAAACAGCGACCACTTCACGATGTTGAACCACTGGTCATCCCCTTGGCGCACGGCGGGGCCCAGCGGCTCTTTGGAGATGATCTCCGGCAGCACCACGGCCATATTGGGGTCGGCCAGTTGAATGCGCTGGGCGTAGAGCTGCGAGGCATCCGAGCTCAATACATCGCAGCGGCCTGCTTCGAAGCCCGCAATCGACTGTTCAGGTGAATCAAACACCGCCGCATCATAGGTCATGTTGTTAATGCGGAAGTAGTCGGAAAGGTTCAGTTCGCTGGTGGTGCCTGACTGAGTGCAAACAGCCGCCCCATCCAGTTCTTTTGCGCTCTGTACGCCGAGGTCGCTGGCCACCATAAACGCCTGGCCGTCGTAGTAGCTGACGCCAGTGAAGTTCATCCCTAGCGTGGTGTCGCGGCTAGAGGTCCAGGTGGTGGTGCGGGAGAGCACGTCCACCTCGCCAGACTGCAGCGCGGCAAAACGCTCCACCGAGTCTAACGGTACGAAATTGACTTTGCTGGCATCACCTAGCGCGGCAGCGGCAATGGCGCGGCACACATCGGTGTCCAGGCCGCGGTATTGGTCGTTATCGTCCAGCGATGAGAAGCCGGGCTGGGCGGCGTTAACGCCGCAGCGCACGCTGTCGCGCTCTTGAACAGCCTCAAGGGTATCGGCCATGGCCGTGGCAGGTACCCAGAGGGTCGGGGCTAATAGAGTGATTCCCAATCCTAACCAACGCGTGGTGTTCATTTGTTATTCCTTAACGTTGAGCGCAGCAATACTTGCGCATAAAAAAGGCCGAGCAGAGCCCGGCCTGATACATAGCGGAACCGCGAGGTTATGCGAACGCTTTACGCATAAAGGGCGGCAGCGCCAGGGCACCACGGTGGGCATCTACTGTGTAGTACTGTAGCGGCATTTCGTGGCTGGCGGCAGCCTCTTCACGGAAGCTTTCAACGTTGGTGCTTTTGCCTGCCAGCGTCACGCTCCACCAGCCGGAAGGGTACACCGGCTGGGGGAAGGGCAGGGTGGCGACGCTATCAAAGCCTGCTTCGCGCATGTCGTTACGCAGCTCGCGGATAATCGAGCCGCTGTGATACAGCGGCGACTCGCTCTGCTGAACCATCACACCGCCGCTTTTCAGAATGCGGTGGCAGCGCTTCAAAAAGTCGGTTTTGAACAAGCCTTCTGCAGGGCCAACCGGGTCGGTGGAGTCGATGATCAGCACGTCGATGCTCTCGTCGGCGGCGTCGTCGACCCATTTCACGCCGTCGGCAAACAGCAGCTCGGCGCGGGGGTCGCCGTTGGCTTCTACTAATGACGGGAAAAAGCGCTCGGAGGCCTTGGTCACTTCTTCATCGATATCGATCTGAGTGACTTTTTCAACGCCCGGATGGCGCAGCACTTCTTTCAGCGTGCCGCAGTCGCCGCCGCCAATAATCACCACCCGCTTGGGGTCTTGATGGGTGAACAGCGCCGGGTGGGCAATCATCTCGTGGTAGAGGAAGTTGTCGCGATCGGTCAGCATCACGCAGCCATCCAGCACCATCAGGTTGCCGTAGGTCTCTGTGGCGTACACTTCCAGGTGCTGGTAAGGGCTCTGCACATCCAGCAGCTTTTCGGTCACTTTCAGCGAGAAAGCGCTGCCGTGGCTATCAAAAACTTCGGTAAACCACTGGTCGTCGCGTAAGTCGCTCATTGCTTGGCTCCTGGGCACTGGTCGTTCGTTTGAGTCGGAATGCCCTGATGGTACTGCGGGCTTAAGTCGTGCAGCGCCTCCATAAAGGCGGTGACGTGATCGGGATTGGTAAACTGGCTGATGCCGTGGCCCAAATTGAACACGTGGCCCGGGCCGTGGCCGTAGCTCTCCAACACGCGGGCCACTTCGGCGCGAATGGCCGAAGGGCGAGCAAACAGCACGTTGGGGTCTAAATTACCCTGCAGGGCGACTTTATGGCCTACGCGGGCGCGGGCGTCGGAAAGCTCGGTCGACCAGTCGATACCCAGCGCGTCGGCACCGGCGCAAGCAATGTGTTCAAGCCACTGGCCGCCGTTTTTGGTGAACAGGATCACCGGCACGCGGCGGCCATCGTGTTCACGGATCAGCCCGGAAACGATCTGCTCCATATAGCGCAGCGAGAACTCTAAATAAGCAGGCGTGGAGAGCGCGCCGCCCCAGGTATCAAAAATCTGTACCGCCTGGGCACCGGCGCGGATCTGCGCATTCAGGTAGTCGGTGACCGCTTGTGCCAGGGTGTCCAGCAGCTGGTGCATGGTGTCCGGCGTGTCATACAGCATGGTTTTTAAGTGACGGAAGTCTTTGCTGGAGCCGCCTTCCACCATATACGTCGCCAGCGTCCAGGGGCTGCCGGAGAAACCGATCAGCGGCATGCGGCCGTTCAGCTCGCGGCGAATCGTGGATACCGCCCGCATCACGTAGTCCAGGTCGCGCTCGGCGTTTGGCACCGTCAGCGCAGCGACTTCTTCCGGTGTGCGGACGGTTTTTCTGAATTTGGGGCCTTCACCGGTTTCGAAGTAGAGGCCCAGCCCCATGGCATCGGGGATGGTCAAAATATCCGAAAACAGAATTGCAGCGTCGAGCGGGTAGCGCTCTAGCGGCTGGAGGGTCACTTCACAAGCCAGGTCATGATTGCGGCACAGGTCCATAAAGCTGCCTGCGTCGGCGCGGCTGGCGCGGTACTCCGGCAGGTAGCGGCCGGCTTGGCGCATCATCCACACCGGAGTGCGGTCAACGGGCTGGCGAGCCAGCGCGCGAAGAAAACGGTCGTTTTGCAAAGGTGTGGTGGTCATAAACACTTGCTCTTGAGAAATTTGCCCGCATTGTAAGGGAGTCATCGTACCTGAAGATAGGAATTGTACGTGAAGATCGCCGGGGGTGGCGGCGTAAGCCGTGGCAAAAATCGTCGCACCCCGCTAAGACCGTGAGGCCAGCGTGGCTTCCTGGTAAACTGTTCGTCCACTTCGCCAACACTGGTGTGGTTAACTGGTTTGGTTAATCAGCGAGGAACCCTGTGACCATTCGCTTCATTGCTGCCTCTCGGCTGCCCACTCCCTGGGCCACATTCACCATGCATGGCTTCGAAGACGACGCCACGGGTAAAGACCATATCGCCCTAACGTTGGGCGATGTGAGCGGCGGCGAGCCGGTGTTAGGGCGCGTGCACTCTGAGTGCTTAACCGGCGATGCGCTATTCTCGATGCGCTGCGACTGCGGCTACCAGCTGCAAGAAGCGCTAAAGCGTATTGCCGAAGAGGGGTGCGGCGTGCTGCTCTATTTACGCCAGGAAGGGCGTGGCATTGGCCTGCTCAATAAAATTCGCGCCTATCATCTGCAGGACCAGGGCGCCGATACCGTAGAAGCCAACGAGCAGCTCGGCTTTGGCGCCGACATGCGCCGCTACGACCTCTGCGTGCCCATGCTCAACCACTTGGGCATTACCGCGCTCAAGCTGATGACCAACAACCCCCGCAAGGTGGATGCGCTAACCCGCGATGGGGTCAACGTGGTGGAGCGTCAGCCCATCACCACCGGTTTGAACCCGCATAACGAACAGTACCTCTCCACCAAAGCGGGCAAGCTTGGCCATATGATGGCGCTGGATGACTTTACCCAAGCCAGCGATGTGGATATCGAGCGTAAGGGGTAGCGTTCAATCTTGCGCTGCCGCCTGCTCTTTTTCGGCGGCGCGGGCAAGCGCTGGGCGATTGGCGTGGCGGGCGCGATAGGCCACCAGCGGCTCCGGCAAGCGATGTTTCATGCTTGTGGCCCAAGTGAGCGTGTGCGTTAAGAACAGATCCGCCAACGTGAAGGTATCACCCACTAGATTTTCCTGGCCACGATAGCGGCGCTCGAGCGCGAGCAGGGCTCGCTGGAATTCCCAAGCGGCGGTGGGTAGCACTGAGGGGACTCGCTTATCTTGAGGCAGGGCGAACTTGTGCTTGGCCTGTAACCACAGCGGCTGCTCGATCTCGGTAACGATAAAGCTGAGCCACTGGTCGACCTGGGCGCGCTCGGCAACGCTTTGAGGCAGCAGTTGCCCAGCGCCATACTGCTCGGCGAGATAACGGCAGATAGGCGCAGACTCAAACAGCATTAGCTCGCCATCTTCCAGCACCGGCACCTTGCCATCCGGGTGGCGAGCAAGATGCTCGGTACTTTGCCCCTCGCCTTTATCCAGCGCTACGTGGTGGCACTGGTACTCTAGGCCCAGCTCTTCAAGCGTCCAAGCAGCGCGTAGCGAGCGGGAATTGGGAAAGCTGTATAGCGTGATCATTTGGCGGCTCCAGGCAGTACCGTGAAGTTTTCACTGTAGCGACTCCCTGGAACCCTGTCACGAGCTACTGGCCCGCGCCGCGCGGATGCGCTCGTAGGCATTGCCAATCTCGCTGGTGCGGGCCTGCGCCACCTCGCGCATGCTCTCCGGAAGCCCCTTGCCCGCCAGCTTGTCCGGATGGTTTTGGCTCATCAGGCGACGATACGCTTTCTTGATCTCGGCGTCGCTGGCGTCTTCTGATACCCCAAGAACGCGGTAAGCATCTTTTAAGGCTTCTTCGCTGGCACCTTGGGAGTTGGCGGCGGCGCCGTGCAGCATCGCTTCGATTTGCTGAACTTCGGCGTCGTTACAGCCAACGCCGCGGGCAACGCGCAGAATCATCTCGTGCTCGGCGGGGTGCAGCACGCCATCGGCGGCAATCGCGCTCAACTGAACCTGTAAAAACACTTGGCGCAGTACCGGCTGGCGCTGGGTGAGGCGGTTGACCTTGGCCAGCTCGGCATCCAGGTTGAAGTCAGCCGCGCGGCCCCGGTCAAAGGCGGCGCGAGCTTTGGCGCGGTGCTCGCCCTGCAAACGCATCTGATCGAACAGCTTTTCGGCAACGTCTAGCTCGCCCTCGGTGACTTTGCCATCGGCCTGACAGAGACAGCCCATCACCGAAAAGATCGACTCCAGGAAACCTTCCTGCAAACGCGTGCGGGCGGCATTCAAGCGGCGCCCAAGCTGGCGTGCCAACCACCAGCCCAGACCCGCTCCCACCAGCAGGCCCACGGGGCCGCCACTGGCAAGGCCAATCAAACCAAACAGAATCATCAAAAAAAGCATAACGGTCTCAACAAGTTAGTCAGTAAGCTCAAGGCGACGGCAGGCGCGAACGAATGGCTGCTTCGATGCCGGCAGCATCCAGTCCGCAGTCGCGCAATAGCTCGGCGGGGGTGCCGTGTTCCACAAAGGCGTCCGGCAGGCCTAAGTTCAGCACTTCCACCTGAACGCCTTCCGCGTTGAGCAGCTCGTTCACTGCGCTACCCGCGCCGCCCGCAATGACGTTCTCTTCCAGGGTGACCAGCAGTTCATGCTCGTCCGCCACGTGGAGCACCGCATCGCGGTCCAGTGGTTTCACCGAGCGCATGTTGATATGGGTGGCGTTGAGCTTCTCCGCCACTTCGGCGGCGGCGCTATTGACGCTGCCAAACGCCAGCAGCGCGATGCGTACGCCGTCGCTGGTGCTCTCGCGACGCACTTGGGCCTCGCCAATCGCCAGCGGCTCTAGGTGCTCTGGAATGACGGCCCCAGGGCCGGTGCCACGGGGGTAGCGTACGGCAGCCGGGCCAGGATGGTAGTAGGCAGCGCTGAGCATGGCGCGGCATTCGGCTTCATCGGCAGGCGCCAGAATCACCATGCCCGGCACGCAGCGCAGAAATGAAAGATCCATGCTGCCGTGGTGCGTCGGGCCGTCTTCGCCCACTAGGCCTGCTCGGTCGATGGCGAAGGTGACATCCAGGTCCTGCACGGCCACGTCGTGGATCAACTGGTCATAGCCGCGCTGCAAGAAGGTGGAGTAGATCGCCACCACTGGCTTCATGCCTTCGCAGGCCATACCGGCGGCTAGCGTGACCGCGTGCTGCTCGGCGATGGCCACGTCGAAGTAACGCTCGGGATAGATTTGCGAGAAGCGAATCAGATCCGAGCCTTCGCCCATGGCGGGGGTAATGCCCATTAGGCGTGGATCGGCGGCGGCCATATCGCACAGCCAGTCCCCAAACACATTGCAATACTTTTTCTTGGGGGCGTTCTTCGGCGCGCTGGGGCTGTCCGGTTTGCTCACCAGCGAGGTGCTCACGGTCGTGGTGGTTTTTTCCAGCTTAGTAATCGCGTGATAGCCAATCTGGTCGGCTTCGGCGGGCAGGAAGCCTTTCCCTTTGACCGTTTTGATATGCAGGAACTGTGGGCCTTTCTGGTCGCGCAGGTTACGCAGCGTTTGAGTCAGCGCCTCTAAGTCGTGGCCGTCGATGGGGCCCACGTAGTGAAAACCCATCTCCTCAAACAGCGTGGCGGGGCTGACCATGCCCTTCATATGCTCTTCGGTACGCTTGGCTAGCTCCAGGGCGCCGGGCAGGTGGGATAGCACCTTTTTTCCCTCTTCGCGCATTTTGAGGTAGGGCTTGCTGGAGAGCACACGTGCTAAATACGTGGCAATTCCGCCGACGTTTTCGGAGATTGACATCTCGTTATCGTTCAGCACTACCAGCATATTGGCATTCACGTGGCCCGCGTGGGCCAGCGCTTCAAACGCCATCCCTGCGGTGAGCGCGCCGTCGCCAATAATGGCGCAGACCTTGCGTGGGTCGTTTTGTGCTTGCGCAGCCAGGGCCATGCCTAGCGCCGCAGAGATGGAAGTGCTGGAGTGGCCAACGCCAAAGGTGTCGTACTCGGACTCTGCCCGGCGGGGAAACGCCGCCAAGCCGCCGTGCTGGCGAATGCTGAGCATGGCATCGCGCCGCCCGGTGAGGATTTTATGCGGGTAGGCTTGATGACCCACGTCCCACACCAAGCGGTCTTTCGGCGTGTGAAAGGCGTGGTGCAGCGCGACACTGAGCTCAATAACGCCCAGGCCTGCGCCAAAGTGGCCGCCCGTCACGCCAACGCTGTAGAGCAAGTAGGCGCGTAGCTCATCCGCTAACTGGGCGAGCTGTTTAGCATTCATGGCCCGCAGCGCGGCGGGATGATCAAAAGAGTCGAGCAGTGGCGTCGCCGGGCGCTCGCGGGGTATCTCGTCGAACAGCTTCATAGGCATGTGTTAGTGGTCGCGCTCGATCATATAGTGGGCAAGATCGGCCAGGGGTGCGGCCTGCTCGCCTAACGGGGCGAGGGCGGCAATGGCCTCGTCAATAAGCGTGTTCGCTTTGCGCTGCGCCCCCTCCAGCCCCAGTAAGCTTGGGTAGGTAGGCTTGGCACGGGCGGCGTCAGCGCCGGAAATTTTGCCCAGCGTGGCGGTGTCACCCGTCACATCCAGGATGTCGTCATGAATCTGGAAGGCTAGGCCAATGGCGCGGGCGTAGCGAATTAGCGCTGCTAGGCGCGGGTCGTCCTCTTCCACCGCGACCAGGCCGCCCAAACGTACGGCCGCCACGATCAGCGCGCCGGTTTTATGGGCGTGCATATGTGCCATTGCTTCGGCGTCTGGGTGGCCTCCCACGGCGGCTAAATCCAGCGCTTGGCCAGCCACCATGCCATCGCGGCCAGAGGCGACCGCCAGCGTGGTGACTAGCTGGCCCAGGCGCGGGTGCGGGCGGCTGGCCAGCACTTCAAACGCCAGGGCTTGCAAGGCATCGCCCGCTAAAATAGCCGTCGCCTCATCAAAGGCTTTATGCACCGTGGGCTGGCCGCGGCGCAGGTCGTCATCATCCATGGCGGGCAGGTCGTCGTGAATCAGCGAGTAGGCGTGAATCAGCTCGATGGCCGCCGCGGGAGCATCCAGGGCGTCGTCACTTGCCCCAAGGGCTTGACCTGCTAAATAGACCAGCAGTGGGCGCAAACGTTTGCCGCCGACCAAAAGCCCGTGGCGCATGGCCGCCTCTAAACGCTCATCTACCGCTGGGCGTGCATCGAATAGCGCGGCCAGCGTGGCATCCACTCGGGTGCTGCTGGCATGGCGCAGCGTGGCTAGTCGGGAGGCGTGGGCGGTCACCATGGCGGCGTCTCCTCGCTGTCGTTGCCAGCATCCTGGGCTCCTGCGAACGGGGCAACTGCCAGTTTGCCGTCGGTATCTTCGCTCAGGGCCCGTACTTTTAGCTCAGCGCTATCGAGGCGCTGCTGGGCATCACGGGTCAGGCGAACGCCCTGCTCAAAAGCGGTCAGCGCATCTTCCAATGAGAGTTCGCCGGACTCCAGGCGTTCCACAATGGTCTCTAGCTGGGCAACCGTTGCGGCAAAATCTTGTGGGGGTGTGGTGTCGCTCATTGGGCAATGCCTACCGTTTTCCGGGCGCCCTGGTATCAGCAAGGGCGACGAGTGTGGCTGCGGATGCTGTTAAATAAACGCACAGTATACACCGAGGCGAGGGGGTGGCGTCTGCCCTCCCTATGGGTTGATTGTTCGACTTGTACTCTGTTCATCTTGAAAGCGCACACTTTTCATCACGCCAAGACACCGGGAGCGCAAGCGGCTGTGCTACTATACGGGCCTCCCGTGAACCGATACACGGCGCATGCCGCCGACCATAGAGGTTGATTCAGCCATGGCCAAAACGTCCCTGGAAAAGAGCAAGATCAAGATCCTGCTACTCGAGGGCGTCCACCAAAGCGCGGTGGACAATTTTCACAACGCAGGTTACGAGAACATCGAGCATCTGCCGACTTCGCTGGATGAAGAGTCGCTGATCGAGAAGATTCGTGATGTTCACTTTATCGGCATCCGTTCCCGCACTCAGCTAACCGAGCGCGTGTTTGAGGCGGCCGAGAAGTTAGTAAGCGTTGGCTGTTTCTGTATCGGTACCAACCAAGTTGACCTGGATGCGGCGCTCAAGCGCGGTATCGCGGTATTTAATGCGCCTTACTCCAACACCCGCTCAGTGGCGGAGCTGGTACTGGCAGAAGCCATTATGCTGCTGCGCGGTATTCCCGAGAAGAATGCTCGCGCGCACCAGGGCGGCTGGCTGAAGTCGGCGAAAAACTCCCACGAAGCGCGCGGTAAAACCCTCGGTATCGTGGGTTACGGCAGTATCGGCGCACAGCTCTCTGTATTGGCAGAGTCGCTCGGCTTCAACGTGATTTACTACGATGTGATCACTAAGCTGGGTATGGGTAATGCCAGCCAGGTCGCCAGCCTGGAGGAGTTGCTGGATCGTTCGGACGTGGTCAGCCTGCACGTGCCGGACCTTGCCTCTACCCGCTGGATGATTGGCGCGAAAGAGATCGCCGCCATGAAGGATGGCGCGATTCTGATCAACGCCGCCCGTGGCAGCGTGGTGGAAATCGAGCCGCTAGCGGATGCCATTAAAGCGGGCAAGCTGAACGGCGCTGCTATTGATGTCTTCCCGGTCGAGCCGAAAGGCAACGATGAAGAGTTCCAAAGCCCGCTGCGCGGCCTGGATAACGTGATTCTGACGCCGCATATCGGTGGTTCTACCCTGGAAGCCCAGGAGAACATTGGTATCGAGGTCTCCGAAAAACTGATCACCTACTCGGACAACGGCACCACGGTCACCTCGGTCAACTTCCCTGAAGTGGCACTGCCCGCGCACCCGGACAAGCACCGTTTGCTGCACATTCACGACAACGTGCCCGGCGTGCTGTCGCAGATCAACCGCGTGCTGTCAGAAAACGGCATCAACATTTCTGGCCAGTATCTGCAGACCAACGATAAGGTCGGTTACGTGGTGATTGATGTCGATAAAGCCTACGGCCCGCAGGCGCTGGAAGCGCTGAAGCAAGTAGAGCACACGCTGAAGATTCGCGTGCTCTATTCGGCGCAGAATAGCTGATATTACCGACCCGCGCAGCGTCACAAAACGGCCCGAAAGGGCCGTTTTGCCTATCAGGCCAGGTCGAACAGCAGTACTTCGCTGGCCTCGGTGCACGCCAGCGCAACGTCCTCGCTGGGGGTGAAGGCCGCCGCGTCACCGGTGCGCAGAGTTTCTCCGTTCACTTCAACGGCCCCCTTCACCACATGCAGCCATGCGTAGCGTGAGGGCGGTGTCGTGAGGTGGTCCCCGGCGCTTAGCAGGCTGGCGTACAGGTTGACATCCTGATTCACGCTCACTGAGCCATCGCGACCATCTGAGGAGAGCACCAAGCGCCACTGGCCCTGCCGCTCGGCAGTGGGGAAGTGCTTCTGCTCGTAGCTGGGCTGGATGCCACGCTGGGCGGTTTCGATCCAGATCTGCAGAAAGTGCAGCCCGTTTTCTTGAGAGTGGTTGAACTCGCTGTGCAGTACGCCCGTGCCTGCGGACATGCGCTGTACGTCGCCAGGGCGCATCACTTCGCCATTGCCCATGTTGTCCTTGTGCTCCATCTCGCCATCAAGCACGTAGGAGATAATTTCCATATCCCGGTGGGGGTGGGCGCCAAAGCCGTGGCCGGGGGCCACACGGTCTTCGTTGATCACCCGCAGCGCGCGGAAGCCCATGTGGTTGGGGTCCATGTAATTGGCGAACGAAAAGGTGTGGTAAGAGCGCAGCCAGCCGTGGTCTGCGTAGCCCCGCTCGTTGGAACGACGAATCTGCATGAAAAGCACCCCATCACTGAGTTATGTTGGCGCCTACTATACGACCGAGTGCGTGTGACGTGGGGTGAAGCTTTCTCAATGATGTTGTCGAAATAATCGACGATTGGCGGTGTCGTTGATCTGAGTCAAACACGCCGAGATGCACCCACGGCGGGCTTTTTGTTATCATGCGCGCCTTTATTGACCCGGTCCGCCCTTTGCGAGGGCGACTACCAGGAGCACTCCATGACGACCCCGACCCCAACACCGCCCGTTGTGGTGGCAGCGCTGTATAAATTTGTCACCCTGAACGACTTTGAAGCACTGCGCGAGCCGCTGCGCCAAACCATGGTCGATAACGGCGTGAAAGGCACGCTGTTGCTCGCCAAAGAGGGCATCAACGGCACCGTGGCCGGTAGCCGCGAAGGCATCGATGCGTTGCTAGCATGGCTCACCGCCGACCCACGTTTAAGTGATATCGACCATAAAGAGTCGTTCTGCGACGAGCCGCCGTTCTACCGCACCAAGGTCAAACTGAAAAAGGAGATCGTCACGCTGGGCGTGCCGGGCATCGACCCCAACGACACCGTGGGCACTTACGTTGAGCCGGAAAACTGGAACGACGTGATCTCCGACCCGGAAGTGCTGGTGATCGATACCCGTAACGACTACGAAGTCGCGATTGGCAGCTTCGAAGGCGCGGTCGACCCCAAGACCACCACGTTTCGCGAGTTTCCCGAGTACGTGCGCCAGCACTACAACCCGGAGCAGCATAAAAAGGTCGCCATGTTCTGCACAGGCGGTATCCGCTGCGAGAAAGCCTCCAGCTTTATGCTGAAAGAGGGCTTCGAAGAGGTCTACCACCTGAAAGGCGGCGTGCTCAATTACCTGGAAAAGGTGCCGGAAGAGCAGTCGCTGTGGCGCGGCGAGTGCTTCGTGTTCGATAACCGGGTCACTGTGCGCCATGATCTCACCGAGGGCGAGTACGAGCAGTGCCACGCCTGCCGCATGCCGATCTCTCAGGAAGACATGCAGTCGTCGGCCTACGAGCCCGGCATCAGCTGCCCGCACTGTATCGACTCACTGCCTGAGAAAACCCGCGCCGCCGCCCGCGAGCGTCAGCGCCAGATTGAGCTGGCCAAAGCCCGTGGTGAGCCTCATCCGCTGGGCTATAACCATCGCCAAGGCACTCGCGAGAAAGCGTAATCATCAGTGGCCGACGATGTGGCAGAAGGCATCGATGCGTTTATCGAAAAGCGCGCGCATCGCTAGTACACGCTGCTAGCCAATGGTGGAATTTGTTTCCGTAAACGCGACAGCGCCCCCTGCGGCGCGTTATCCTGCTGGCTTTTTACGTATTGAGTGCCGTCAGGAGAGTAGTAGGTGAGTGAAGCCAAGCGCAGATCAGTCGGACGTCCGGCGGGAGCCACGAAAGCGAGCGGAGGGCATAGCCAATCGTTGGTGCGTGGCCTCACGCTGCTCGAATACCTATCCGCTAGCCCGCTGGGCCTTGCGCTTTCAGAGCTGGCGGAAATGGCTGACCTTGCCCCTTCCACCACTCATCGCCTGCTTCAGGCGCTGCAAAGCCAGGGCTTTGTCACCCAAGAGAGCGAGCAGGGCCTGTGGCGCATCGACGTCAAAACCTTCCGAATTGGTAACAGCTTTTTAGAAGCACGCGACGTGGTGGCCAAAAGCCGCCCGTTTTTGCGCCGCTTAACCGCAGAAACCGGCGAAACGGCGAATCTGGGTATCCGTGATGGCGCCACGGCGGTCTTCTTGGCTCAAAACGAATCCCCGCAGATGATGCGCATGATCACGCGGCTGGGGTCCCGTGCGCCGCTGCACGCCTCCGGCGTGGGCAAGGCGCTGCTGGCGTGGATGAGCGAGGAGGAGCGCAGCGCGCTGTTAGAAGGCGGCTACGAGCTGGCCCGTGTGACTGAAAATACCCTGTATCAAACGGATTCACTGCAGGCGGAAATGGCCGCCATTCGCGCCCAAGGCTTTGCCTGCGACCGGGAAGAGCATGCGATTGGCCTGCACTGCGTGGCGGCCTGCATTTTCGATGAGCACGCCACGCCGTTGGCGGCTATTTCCGTCTCGGGCCCCATGGCGCGTATTCCCGAAGAGCGCCTGCTGGTACTGGGGGCGCTGGTGCGTCAAATAGCCGACGAAATTACCCAGCAGCTCGGTGGCCAGTTGCCCCGTTAAACGTTAGAGGGCGCGTATCGTGTTCAGCCTGTTTTGGGTGGCGCTAGCCAGCGCCACCCTGCTGCCTGGTGGCTCGGAAGTGTGGCTGGCGCGGCTATGGTGTGTTGGTGAGCCAGCGCTGGTGCTGTGGGTTGTGGCGACGGCTGGCAACACGCTGGGCAGTTTGATCAACGTGGCTCTTGGTCGCTACGCTCGCCAATTTCAACATCGCCGCTGGTTTCCTGCATCTCCCCAAGGACTTGCCCGTGCCGAGCGCTGGTATCACCGCTTTGGCGAGGCGAGCCTATTACTCTCCTGGTTACCTGTGATTGGCGACCCGCTCACCGTGCTGGCTGGGGTGATGCGCCTTGCCTGGTGGCGGGCGCTGCTCTGGATTGTGCTAGCAAAAGGTGCCCGCTATGGGCTGCTGATTGCGCTGGCCCATCAATGGTTGGCGCCTTACTGCCAATAAACGGCAATTACCTTCACTCGGTTTCATTGGTGCTCCAAAAGCAGGCGCGTTAACGTCTCTTACATTGAGTCATGTTACGCTAGTTACTTTGGATCGAGCGTTATACAAAGCTTGCATTTCCATTGGATGCACTATCCTGTGTTTAACATTCTTAGGTTGAATTTTAACGAGGGCAGGATGGCAAATACTCACCCAAAAGGAGGTTATGGTGTGACGTCACTACGTTTACTCCCCTGGCTCAGCGTCTGGATGCTGGCGCTGTTCGCCATGCTGGCCGGGCCAGCCATGGCGCAAACCACGTTAAGCGCCGAGAGCGATGCGTCCGTCGCTGAAGAGCAGCCCTCTTATGCGGCGCTGGCGGATCTGCTGGAAGACGAGCAGGCCCGCCAGGAGCTCATTGAACTGCTGCGTAATCAAGCGTCTGAGTTGCCTGCTGGCGTTGCGGCCGAGCTGTCGCCGGAAGCCGCTGCCGCGGGGGGCAACGTAGCGCCCGAGGACGTCTCACTACCCCGCCAGTTGGCAGAGTTAACCAGCCGTGTAGTAGGTGATGTGGGCGGTCAGATCGAGCAGGCTGTGGCGATCGTCGGCAATATATTCACCGGCCAAGGCGCGGGCAGCAGCTTCGATATGGCGGCCTTCATGAACGCAGCCATCAATCTGGGCATCGTGATCGTGGCGACCTTCGCCATTTTTATGGTGTTCCGCCGGTTGGCAAAATCATTGTTCACCAAAATCAGCGGCTGGTCACAGCAGGGCACGGGACTGACGCCGGTGCTACGTTTAGTGCTGTGTGTCGCGATCGCCGCGGTCGTCGATATTCTTTTGATCGCCCTGGCGTACGTTGGCGGTAACTTGGTGGCCACCTTTGCCGTGGGGGAGACCGGTGAACTCTCTACCCGCGCGTCGCTGTTTTTAAATGCCTTCTTGATCATCGAGCTGCTCAAAGCCGGTGTGCGAATGCTGTTCTCCTCGCGTTACGAGGGTCTTCGCTTATTACCGATTTCAGCTCAAGAAGCCTCGTATTGGAACCGCTGGCTGGCGCGCCTGATTGGCATGGTGGGATACGGCCTGATGGTCGTCGTACCGCTGGTCAACTTCTATGTGGCCGCCACCCTGGGACAAGCGGTCGGCACGCTGATTATGCTGCTGGCGTTTATTTATGCGGTGGGCGTGGTGCTCAAAAACCGCGTGCGGCTGCGCGATAATCTAAATCAAATGAGCGCGCGCTCGACGCTGACGGCGAGCCGTGTATCGCTGCAGCTGTTTGCCCGCACGTGGCACCTGTTCGCGCTGATCTATTTCTTAATGGTGTTTGTACTGACGCTTACCCGTCCGGGTGATGCGCTGCCCTTTGTCCTCTTTGCGACGTTGAAGACGCTCGGCGCCGTGGTCGTGGGCCTGCTGCTGTCTGCGTTCCTGACACAGACCATTGGTCGTCGTATTCAACTCTCCGATGACCTGCGCCGTAAGCTGCCGCTGCTGGAAGTCCGGTTGAACAGCTACGTACCCAACGCGCTGCGCGTGCTGCGCACGGTGATCGTCGTTGCGGTGATCATGGTGGTGCTGGATGCTTGGGGCGCCTTTGACCTGGCCGGCTGGTACGCCTCCGAGCGCGGTGCCAATCTGGTGGGTAACCTGATCAGCGTAGCAGTGATCCTGATTGTGTCGCTGGGCATATGGCTGGGCTTGGCAAGCCTGATCGAGCACAAGCTCAATCCGGAAACCGGTCACGGCGAACCCTCTGCCCGTGCCAAAACGCTGCTGAGTCTGTTCCGTAATGCGCTGGCCATTGCCATGGTGACCATCACCGGCATGATCGTGCTCTCGGAAATCGGCATCAATATTGGGCCGCTAATTGCTGGTGCCGGTGTGCTGGGTCTGGCGATTGGTTTTGGTGCCCAGAAGCTGGTGCAGGATGTGATCACCGGGGTGTTCATTCAGGTAGAGAACGCCATGAACACCGGCGACGTGGTGACCGTGGGCGGCGTGACCGGCACGGCCGAGCGTTTGAGTATCCGCTCGGTGGGCATTCGTGACCTGTCCGGTACCTACCATATCGTGCCGTTCTCCAGTGTGGATACCGTCTCCAACTACATGCGTGAGTACGGCAACCATGTGGGCGAGTACGGTATTGGTTACAACGAAAGTATCGACGAGGCGATCGAGCAGCTACAGCTGGCCTTCGAAGATCTTAAAGCCAGCGAAGAGCATGGTCATAAACTATTGGCAGATATGACCGTGGCGGGTGTCACCGCGCTGGCCGACAGCTCGGTTAATATCCGTGTCGTGATCAAGACCACGCCAGGCGATCAGTGGGCTGTAGGCCGTGCCTACAACCGCCTAGTGAAACTGCGCTTTGATGCGGCGGGTATCGAGATTCCGTTCCCGCATACCACGCTCTACTTTGGCGAAACCAAAGGCGGCAAGACTCCGCCCGCCAACGTGCGCATTCTGGATGCGAAAGCGGAAAGAAAGCGCACCGAGACGGCACCGCTTGCAGAGCGTAGCGAAGCCTCGCTTGAGCATGAACCGGATCACCATAAGCCGGACCATGATGATGTGGATGAAACCTAAGCGTACGCTTAGGTAAGCCAATGAGGCCGCCTTCGGGCGGCCTCATTGCGTTGGGTCAGTCGCGCCGCTCGCCAGGGTAGTTTTCGGAGTGGCGACCCTCTAGGTTGATCGATTCGCCGCCGTCTACAAATAGCACTTGCCCGGCCACAAAGGCATTATCCAGCAAATAGTGCAAGGCTTGTACAAGGTGTGCTGGGTTGCCTTGGTGATTGACCGGAATGCCTTCGATGCGCCATTGGATATAGTCGCTGGTACGCTGGGAGGCAGGCAGCACTACCCCGGGGGCGATACCGTTAATCCGTAGGCGCGGAGCAAACTCCAGCGCTGCCATACGGGTCATCTCAGCTAGGCTTTTCTTGGAGAGCAGGTACGCCGCATACGGATATTGGTGATAGGCCACTTTGTTGTCGATGATGTTGATCACCTGACCGTGCTCTACCGCCTCGGCAAAATGGCGTGTGAGTAGCAGCGGGGTAAACATATTGACCCGAAACTGGGTCTCCAGCATGGCCATATCGGTACGGGCAATCGGCGCTGGTTCATAAGCTGAGGCGCTATTGAGCAGCACGTTCAACCCAGGAAAACGCGTTTTAGCTTGGGTGATTAATCCTTCTAGCGAATCCTCTAAAAAGTTGCAGGGCAGAATCTCGCACTCACGACCCTTGCCGCGAATTGCGTCTGCCACTTCCTCTGCTTCCCCCCGGGAGCTATTCACGTGTAACGCGATATCAAAGCCCTTATCGGCTAGCGCTTCAGCAAAATAGCGGCCCAGGCGCGTGGCGCCGCCGGTTACAAGTGCAGCAGGTGTCTCCATTGCTTTATCCCTCGCAGCAGGTAGTGTTTGTTAACTAACGTTGTCATGGTAATCAAAAAGACTCTCTGCGTGAGCGGTAGCGTTTGTCAATAACTTGTACAGAGATTGAACGGGATGATTAACCGTCTACTCTGTTGGGGCGCCGATTGATGCCTATACGCTAAAACGGTGTGGGCTAGGTCATAGGCTCACCAGCCGTTAGTCATCCAGCCTCTTATATTGGGATATAGTTATGTCATTAAGGTCGTCACCCGTAACGTCAACTCCCTCGCCCGTGTCGGCTCAACACGAGTGCGTTATCTCGCTAGGAACCAATATTGAGCCAGAGTATCACTTTGCCAAAGCCCTTGAGATTTTGAGCAGTGAGTGCGAACTGCTGGCCCGCTCCGAAGCGGTGCGCACTGCCCCGGTAGGCTTTCAGCAGCAGCCAGACTTCTTAAATGCCGCCCTGGTGGTGCGCACTACGCTTGAGCTGGGCGACTTTAAAGCCTACCTAAAAGAGGTTGAGCATCGCTTAGGCCGTGTTCGCGGGCCGATCAAATCTGGCCCCCGGACCATGGACTTAGACATTGTGGTCTGGGATGGCGAAGTGGTCGACGATGGCTACTTTCATCACGACTATGTTCGGGGGCCGGTGGACGAAGTGCTAGCCGTACTGAAGAGGCCGAACTGAAAAAATAGTAGCGACTGGGAAAGTTTTACGGGGCAGGGCTCACGTTTTCTAAAGATAGGCCGATATTCACGCTACTTCCGCACTGTTTGCGTTCACTTCCGAGGTCAAGCCCGTGATCAGCCTTGCGACTAATATCATGTCGCTACTGGTGATGAATAATCTACGCAGTAGCCAGCAAGCAATGCAGACCTCCATGGAGCGTCTGTCGTCTGGGCTGCGTATTAATAGCGCCAAGGATGATCCGGCAGGCCAGGCGATTGCTAATCGCATGGGCGCACAAATTCGCGGTATGAACCAGGCGATCCGCAATACCAACGACGGTATCTCTATGGTGCAAACCGCAGAAGGTTCGTTGGACCTGATCAACGACAGCCTTCAGCGCATCCGCGAACTCAGCGTTCAGGCGCTCAACGGCACCAATTCCTCAGAAGATCGGGCGTCTATTCAGTTAGAGATCGACCAACGGTTGGAAGAGATTGATCGCGTCGCCGAGCAGAGCAACTTTAACGGTATTAGGCTGATCGAGAGCGATAAAGCGCTTAATATTCAAGTAGGGGCCAACGCTGGGGATGTGATTGGCGTGAGCTTTTCGGCGATGGGGCGTCAGGCGCTGGGGTTGGATAATTTCAGCGTATTAGATGATGTCTCGGCCACGCCCAAACCAATGGATGTCGTCGATGAAGCCATTAAGCAGGTCGACCGCCAGCGCAGCTATTTAGGCGCGGTGCAGAACCGCTTCGAGAGCGTCATTGACGGGCTTAACACCAGCATCATTAACACCTCCGCTGCCCAGTCGCGTATTCAAGACGCCGACTACGCGCAAGAAGTCTCCAATCTTATTCGCGCCCAACTGCTTCAGCAGGTGGGTATCGCGATGCTGACCCAGGTGAACCAACAGCCGCAGATGATTCTGCGGCTGTTGGAAGGGCTGTAGTTAGAATTGGCCGATCATCGTCACTCGATGATGCCCTGTTCACGCGCCATGGCGTAAGCCGCCTGCGGGCCGTTCCACAGCGAGGGCAGCAGAATCAGCGACACCGGGATCGCGGTAATCACGATAAACTGCTGCAGCGCGCCAATTTGACCTGCACCCATATACAGCAGCACGGCCGCCATCAGGGCCATCGCAATGCCCCAGAAAGCGCGCATGCAGGGGCTGGGGGCATCGTGTCCCGCACCGACAACGGCAATCGCGTAGCTCATGGAGTCGCCGGTGGTGGCCACAAAAATCGTGGTCAGCAGCAGAATCGCCAGTGCCATCCAGGTGCCGCCGGGCAGCGCTTGAGCCACCGTGAGAGTCGCCACGTCAAACTGGAAATTGTTGAGCGCTTCGGTCAGGTCAATTACCCCGGTCAACTGATAGTAAATGCCGGAGCCGCCCAGTAGCGTAAACCATACGGTGGTGGCAATCGGGGCGAGTACGGCAACCGCCAGAATCATTTCACGAATGCTGCGGCCCCGTGAAATGCGCGCCACGAAAATCGCCATCAGCGGTGCATAGCCGATAAACCAAGCAAAGAAGAACACCGTCCACCACTGCATCCACCACGCCGGGGCGGTTTCAGAGGTCATCGTGGCCATGGTGAAAAACTCGCTGACATACGCGCCCATGCTGGAAACGTAGGTGTTCACCAAAAACAGCGTGGGGCCGAACATGATAATCACGGCGCCGATTGCCAACGCCAGCAGTACGTTGAAGCGGCTCAGCAGTTGGATGCCTTTATGTACCCCGCTCATGGAGGAGAGCACATAAATAGTGCCCAGTACGGCCAGAATTATCAGTTGCCCGGTGTAGCCTTCCGGCAGGCCAAACAGCTCATGCAGGCCAAAGCTCACCTGAGTTGCCAAAAAGCCGATGGGGCCTACCGTGCCTGCCACTAAGGCAATCACGCAGCAGGCATCCACTAAACCGCCCAGCGGGCCACGCATCAAGCGTTCACCAAAAATCGGGTAGAGCAATGTGCGCGGCTGCAGCGGTTGGCCTTTCACGTAGTGCGCATGGGCCAGCACCACGGCGGTGAGCGAGCCCAGCACCGCCCAGGCCATAAAGCCCCAGTGCATAAACGACTGCGCCAGCGCGCCGGATACCGCTTCAGCGGTGCCCGCTTCGGTATCAAAGGCGGGTGGGGTGACCACAAAGTGGTACACCGGCTCGCCCGCGGCAAAAAACACCCCACCACCGGCTAACAGCGTACATAGAATGATGGAGAGCCACTTAAAGGTGCTTATTTCTGGTGCATCGAGATTGCCGATCTTAGCTTTTGCCGCAGGCGTTAAAGCAACGCCGATGGCGATAAAAAACGTCAGCAGAAGCAGCAGCTGGAAATAGCTGCCCAGCACCAGCGCGGTCCAGGCAAAGCCTGCGCTGATAGAGTTGGCGACTAGATCAATGTCGTAAAACGAAAGCGCCAGAAACGCCACGATGAAGCCGATGCTAAGCACCAGCACGATAGGATCGCCGAGGGAAAACCGCGAAGGCCCCTCGGCGCGTTGGGCAGGTTGGTTCATGAAGAGCACCTATTTGGAATGGGAGGTTGCAGGAAAGAGCGGGAGCAGAACCTTTAGCTTAATAAACCCAAGAGGGAGCCGACTTAACGCCGCTGGCCACAGGTTTTCAAAGCAAAAAAAAGCGCCATTCAATGAATGGCGCGAGGACAGGAAACTGAGCACAGTATACCGCCGAACTAGACCAAAGTCTAACGGCTTGGTCAAAAATGTTTTCTAATGGTGCGCGGCCAGTGCGTGGCGCACCATTTTGGCGCTTTCGAGGGCGGGGAATGATCCATTTTCGGGCCTAAGTTCATGAATAAAAAGTAAAAAGCAAAAGATGGCGGTGTTTCTGCATAGCCTCTGCAATTTTGTATACAAGGTGTTCACTGCCATGCCGACTCGCTCCCGTACTGCCCGTTCCCCTTTGTTTCCGCTAGCGCTATTTGGCGCGGTGCTGATGATGCCGCTCGGCGCTGCTGCCGAGACGACCTCGATTCGCTTCCAGCTGGACTGGCGCTTCGAAGGCCCGGCAGCGCCGTTTCTGATGGCAGCCGAAAAAGGCTACTTCGCCGAAGAAGGTCTGCAGGTTCAGATCGATTCGGGAAGCGGCTCTGCAGGGGCGGTGAACCGGGTGGCCTCGGGCGCCTATGAGATGGGCTTTGGCGATCTCAACGCGCTGGTCGAATTCCTTGCGGAAAACCCGGAAGGCCCCGGCATCAAGGGCGTCTATATCGTTTATGACGGCACGCCCGCGGCGGTGTTTGCGCGCAAGGAGAGCGGCATCGAGAGCCCCGCTGACCTGGCAGGCAAGACCATCGCCGCCCCGGCCTTCGACACCGGCTATCGCGCCTGGGGCATCTTTGCCGCTGCCAATGGGCTGGAGGCCGACGCGGTGGCGTGGCAAAACGTCGACCCTGCGCTACGCGAAACCCTGCTGACCCGGGGCGATGTCGATGCCATCACCGGCTTCTACTTCACCAGCCTGCTCAACCTGGAAGAGCGCGGCATGAGCGAAGACGAGCTGACCATCATGCCGTTCCCCGACTACGGCGTCCCGCTGTACGGCAACGCGATTCTGGTCAGTGATGCCTTTGCCGATGCCAACCCCGAGGCCGTGAAGGGCTTCCTGCGCGCCTTCAACCGTGCGCTGGGAGAGACCCTGGCAGACCCCGAAGCAGCCATCGAGTACGTGCGTAACCGCGACGGCCTGATCGATGTCGAGATGGAAACGCGTCGCCTGAAGCTGGCGTTGGAGAGCGTGGTGGATACCCCCGATGCCCGTGAATATGGTGTGGGCGGTGTGGATGACGAGCGGCTGAGCCAGGCGATTCAACTGGTGGCGGATGCTTACGATCTGCCCACGTTGCCATCCCCCGATCAGGTCTTTGACTCCCGCTACCTGCCGCCGGTAGAAGAGCGCATGCTGCTGCCGGAGGCGGAGTGATGTCGGCAGCGTTCGTCCGCTTCGATGACGTCAGCCTGGCGTACGACGGCGCGGGCAACGCCATCGAAGATATCGACCTGTCGATCCACGAAGGCGAGTTCGTCGCCTTCGTGGGGCCGTCAGGGTGTGGCAAATCCACCTTTATGAAGTTATGCACGGGCCTGCACGCACCTACCCAAGGGAGTGTCAGCGTGGATGGCGCGCCGGTCACCGGACCACTGAAAATCTCCGGTATGGCGTTTCAGAATGCCAACCTGCTGCCCTGGCGTACCACGCTGGATAACGTGCTGCTGCCGCTGGAAATTGTTGAGCCCTACCGTCGGCAGTTTCGTAAGCGTCGCGAGGAGTTTGTGGGCTGGGCGCGCTCACTGCTGAAAACCGTCGGGCTCGCCGAGCATGAGAATAAATACCCTTGGCAGCTCTCCGGCGGCATGCAGCAGCGGGCGTCCATTTGCCGGGCGCTGATCCACCAGCCGCGCCTGCTGATGTTGGACGAGCCCTTTGGCGCGCTAGACGCTTTTACTCGCGAAGAGCTGTGGTGCGTACTGCGGGATTTATGGGAAGCCCAACGGTTTACCGTGGTGCTGGTAACCCACGACCTTCGTGAAGCGGCCTTCTTAGCCGATACGGTGTATGTGATGAGCCGCCGCCCAGGTCGCGTTATTGAGCGTCGCTCCATTGAGCTGCCTCGCCCCCGAGCGTTGGAGACCACCTACGAAAAACCCTTCATTGATCTGGTGCAGGAACTACGCGCCCAGATTGGCGAAGTGCGTAGCACCTGATCGATGACTCTCTGCGTCGGCACCATTAAGGCATTTTTTTATGACCGTAAATAGCAAACTGATTGAACGTCTGGCGCCCTGGATCGCGGTGGTGGTGCTGGTGATGATCTGGGAAGTCACAGTGCGGCTATTTAACGTACCGAGCTTTATCTTCCCCAGCGCCTTGGAAACCGCGCAGGCGTTGATTACCTATGCAGGCCCCATTGGTCAGCACTCTTGGCAAACCTTCTGGACCACGCTGATCGGTTTTGGGTTGGGAGTGGCGGTCGGGTTAGTGCTGGGCTTTATCATCGGCTCGTCGCGCTTTTTGTATAACGCCTGCTACCCGCTGCTGGTGGGGTTTAATGCCATTCCTAAAGTGGCCTTTGTGCCAATTCTGGTGGTCTGGTTTGGTATCGGTTCGGTACCTGCGATTCTCACTGCCTTTTTAATCTGCTTTTTTCCCATTGTCGTGAATGTGGCCACAGGGCTGGCAACCCTGGAGCCAGAAATGGAAGACGTGCTGCGAGTACTGGGTGCGCGGCGCATGGATGTGCTTTTGAAAGTAGGGCTGCCGCGTTCGCTGCCGTACTTTTTTGCCTCGTTGAAAATCGCCATCACCCTAGCGTTTGTGGGCACCGTCGTATCGGAAACCGTCGCCTCTAACCAGGGCATCGGCTACCTGATGATGAGCGCTGGTTCGCAAATGCGTATGGGGCTGGTATTCGCCGGGCTGCTGGTGATCAGCGCGATGGCCATGGTGATGTACGAACTGTTTGCCCAATTAGAAAAGCGTATGACTGCCTGGGCACACCGTAGTTGAGAAAAGAAACGCCGTAGCGGCGAAGTACCGCTGCGGTTTAACTGAATTTGCTGGCATAGCCAGTGTTGAACAATAAGGGGACCCAATGAAATATTTACCCATCGCTAGTTTAGCCGCTGCCATGTTGATATCACCGCTTGCCTCGGCTGAAAAACTATTTTCAGACTCAAGTATCTCGCTGCTATATAGCGATCAGTACCAAGCGTTTGGGCGTAATGAGCGCACCGATACCTATGTCACCTTTGAAAACGTGACGGCACACGACTGGGGCGGCACTTTTTTGTTTGTGGATCGTAACCAAGGGCGAGGTAAAGCCGATGGTGACGACGATCTGTATGGCGAATTCTCCCCAACGCTCAGCCTTGGCTGGCTAAGTGGCGTCGATTTGCAGCGGGGCGCGCTGAAAGATGTGTCGCTAGCAGGAACCTATGAATTTGGCGGCGGCACCAATGCTACCAACATTCTGACAGGCGTGAGTTTCGCCTGGGACGTGCCAGGCACAACGTACTTCAACAGCACGTTCTACTACGTCAATAACAGTGAAATCGCCGATGATCTGCAAATGACGCTCACCTGGGGTGCGCCGTTTGAGGTGGGAGCATCGCGTTTTCTGTTTGATGGCTATATCGACTACTCAACGTCGGCATCGGACCATGACGCAGAGTTTCATTTCAACCCACAGCTAAAATTAGACTTAGGGCACTACCGTGGCCGTCCAGGGGTGCTCTACGCAGGGATTGAGTACTCCTACTGGCACAATAAATATGGCCTTTCCGACAGCGTTATGGATACGGAAAGCGCGGTGAGTGCACTGGTTAAATTTCACTTCTAATCGGCGTGGGTAGCACCATGATGGTGCTACCAGCTATACAGCAGCGAGGCGCTGGTCGTGGTATCAGTGCGCTCGCTGGCATCCTCCGGGGGTTGTGAGTTGTGCTTCACTTCATAAGAGAGGCGCAGCGACAGCCTAGCGTTAAGACGGGCGGTAAGCGCCGTTAGCGAACGGCCGGTGGTGTTTGCATCGGTGTACTCTACCGACATCTCCTGGGCAATATCAGCGTAATCAGAGAGTCGGTAGCGGTAGTCCAGCGCGGTATAGGCCACGGCCAACTGCTGGTTATCTTCTTTTCGCGGGCGATCATTGCGGTAACCCGGGCCTGCTTCCAGCGAGAGCGTGTGCTGCTTATTCTCTAACAACTGCCGTCCATAGCCACCAATTACCGAAAGCTGTTGGTCGTACCCGGCAAAACGGTCCTTCTCCCAGCGGGCAAAGCCAAACAGGTAGTGCGGCCCGCTAAAGTCGTAGCGTTCACGCCCTGCGAGCAGATATTGCTCCGCGCTGGTTTCGCCATCCTTGCTGACGTTACGCACTTCGCCGCGTAGCGAATGGGTCAACTGCCCCGTTAGCCAGGTCAGGCGGGTCTTGCCGATCAGGGTTTGGCTGTCGGTGTTGCCAGAAAGATGGGTAAAACCAAGCTCCGCATCGCCGCTAAATTCGGGGGTGTCCTCTTTCGGAGGCGGCGGCGCATAGAACGGCGAGGCAGCAACGCCGGTCGCCCAAAGTGCGCTGCTAGTGAATACCAGTGAGCGTAGCAAATGTCGCACAACACTCCTCCTTGAGCTTGGGTTCAGTAAGTGGCTGCTATATAAGCAAAGTGAGGTGAAAGCGCAACGACTAACGCCGCTTGGCGCTGCGTGCCATAATGACGCGGTCGCGCACCATGAGTTCCGTTATGACTGCTCCTCGCCCCCGAACACTAGCCGAATTACAGCGCTGGCGCCGTACCCGCGCCAAGCGCCGCTGGTACAAACGCAGTTTTCGCCTGCAAGTCATGATGCTGGTGGGGCTGCTGCTGGCGGGTATGTTGCTGGCCCAGGGCACCTATTTGAACCACCGCAAAGCCGAGATCATCACCCACCAAATGGGCGAGCGGGCACTGGCTGTGGCCAAAACCGTGGCCGGGATGCCGCAGATTGTAAACGCTTTTTCCTCTCCTGACCCCTCCGCCATTATTCAGCCCCTTGCCGAACGAGTCCGCCAGGAGACTGGCGCGCGCTACGTGGTGGTGGGTAATGCCCAATCGATCCGCTACTCCCACCCTGTGCCCGAGCGTATCGGCCAGCCCATGGTGGGCGGCGATAACGACCAGGCGCTTATCTATGGCCAGTCGTATGTTTCCGAAGCCACCGGCACGCTGGGTACGGCCATGCGCGGCAAAACTCCGGTGTGGGATGAGGAGGGCAATATCATCGGGGTGGTCTCGGTGGGCTTTATGCTCGATCGCGTCGATATGGACGTGGCCCGCTACACCAGCCTCGGCTGGGCGCTGGTGGCGCTGATGATTATGCTGGGGTTCGCCGGTGCTTACTGGCTGTCGCAGCACTTGAAAAAGATCATTTTAGGGCTGGAGCCTTACGAAATCGCCCGCTTGGCGATGGAGAAAGAGGCCATCCTGCAATCGATTCACGAAGGCATTCTCGCGGTGAACCGGGATGGCCATATCACCCTGGTGAACCAGCAGGCGCGGCGCTTTTTAGAGCTGCCCGACGAGCATGTGCTGCTGGGTCAGCCGATCCGTGAGGTGGTGCCCAATTCGCGGCTGTTGGAAGTCTTGAAGCATGGCGAGCAGGAGTTTGACCAGGAGATGTGGCTGGGGGATCACCCGGTGGTGGTCAATCGCGTGCCGATTCTGCATGAAGGGGAAATAGAAGGGGCTGTGGCCACTTTTCGTAGCCGCCGAGAAATTATCGACCTCTCCCAAGCACTCACCCAAGCCAGTCGCGATGTGGATATGCTGCGCGCCCAGGCCCACGAGTTCTCCAACAAGCTCTACACCATCTCCGGCCTGTTGCAGTTGCAGCGTATCGACGAAGCATTGGCGCTGATTCACCAGGAAACCGAGCGCGCCCAGGCGCAAATGAGCTTTTTAATGCGCCACGTGGCGGATGCGGTATTGAGCGGCACGCTGCTGGGCAAACTCACCCGCGCCCGCGAGCTGGGCGTTACGTTAGAAATCGACGAGCAGAGCTCGCTCTCCTGCCCGCTGACGCCCACCGGGCAGGAGGTTATGATGAGCGTGGTGGGTAACTTACTGGATAACGCCTGCCACGCTGCGCTCAACGGCCCTCACGGCGACCAGCCCACTGTGCGGCTGTTTTTCACCGACCTGGGCGAGCAGCTACTTATTGAAGTGGAAGATAACGGTGCCGGGGTGCTCGCCGAGCATGCGGAGTCGATTTTTGCCGAAGGATTTTCCACCAAAACCGGCAAGCATCGGGGCATAGGGCTGGCCCTGGTGGCGCGGCTGTGCCGCCAGCACGGGGGCGCAGTGACGCTGGAAGAGAGCGAACTGGGCGGCGCATGCTTTATTGCCGTGCTGGACCGCTCGCTATGCGCCGAGGCCGCCACCGAGCCTGCGCCCTGATAACGACACGAATAATGACGACGCTAATGAATAAGAGGAAACGCCATGTCTGCGACGCAATACGGCATTTTGGTCGTCGAAGACGATTTTCGCATTGCCGATATCCATCGCGCCTTCATCGAGCAGAGCGAAGGGTTTTACGTGGTCGGCATGGCGCGCAACGGCAGCGAAGCCAAGGCGCTAATGGCACAGCACGCCGCCGATATTCAGCTCATTTTGCTCGATGCCTACTTGCCCGACGTGGAGGGGCTCGAACTACTCTGGGCCATCCGACGGGATCATGTTCATGTGGACATCGTCATGGTCACCGCCGCCAAAGAGGTGGAAACCATCAGCGAAGCGCTGCGTGGCGGCGTGTTCGACTACCTGATCAAACCCATCGAAGCGACCCGCATGAACCAGATGTTGACTCGCTTCCGCCGCGAGCGTGAAGTGCTGGCGAACCGTGCCGAGATGAGCCAGGACGAGTTGGATCACGTGTTGGCCCGGGTTACCCCGAGCGAACCCACACGCTCCGACAGCCGAGCGCTACCCAAGGGCATCGACCGCTTAACGCTGCGCCGGGTGGTGGATGCGCTGGCTGCCGCGCCCGACTCGCTCACCGCGATGCAGGTAGCACGCACTATGGGCGCCAGCCGCTCAACCGCGCGGCGCTATTTGGAGTTTTTAGTCGCTGAACAGGCGGTGAGCGCCGAGCTAGGGTATGGCGATGTTGGCCGCCCCGAACGGCGCTATCGGCTGCTAGGCGCCGCTAAGGGGTGGTTGGACAGTCTCTAAGTGCCTCGGCGTGAACAAAATGAACAAAACGCACAAAAAGAACAGTTTGTCGTTTATGGTCATAAGCTTGTCGTCGGGGGTAGCACTCTTCTAACGTTCACGGCGTAACCACACAAAGCTAATCATCGAGTGCTAAGCGCTGCTGGTTAGCCGTGCTTTTGGTTTGTTCGGCGCACACAACAAACCGCGCCCACCAAAACACCGTTTGAACAATAACGCCTGAACAAAAACGTGGAGAACGCCAATGACTACGCTTTCCTTGAAGCGCATCGCCGTGCTGGCCCTGCCGATGGCGGCCCTGGCCATGACGACATCTGCCCAAGCGCAGGAGTGGACGCCGAGCAAGTCCATCGAATTCATCGCCCCCGCCAACCCCGGCGGCGGTTGGGATACGCTGGTACGCACCATGTCCCGCGTGATTCAGCAGGAGTCTCTGGCAGACGAAAGCTTCGCGGCCATCAACGTACCTGGCGGCGGCGGTGCCGTGGCGTGGGCCCAGGTCGCCCGCGATAGCGGCAACCCCCACAAACTGTTTGCCACCAGCCCGCCGATGATTCTGGTGCCGCTGGCAGGCGCTTCCCGCTACGACCACACCGACTTCACGCCGATTGCGCGTATCAACACCGACTACTCCATCATCCTGGTCGCGGCGGACTCCGAGTACCAAACCCTCGATGACCTGTTCGAAGCACTCAAAGCCAACCCCGGCCTGAGCGTAGGTGGCGGCAGTGCGCCTGGCTCCATGGATCACATTTCAATAGCGGGCTTGGCCTCGGCAGCGGGAATGGAAGCGTCTGCAGTGAACTACATTCCGTTCTCCGGCGGTGGCGATGCCATGACCAACCTGATGGGCGGCCACATCGAAGCGGTGATCGGCGGTGCTGGTGAAGCCGTGGGCCAGCTTGGCGAAGGCAGCCAGCTGCGCGCGCTGGGCGTCTCTTCTGAAGAGCGTCTGGGCGGCGGTTTGGCCGACGTGCCCACCTACCAAGAGCAGGGCTACGACTACACCTTCGATATCTGGCGTGGCGTGATGGGCGCGCCGGAAATGCCGGAAGAAGCGGTGGAGTACTACGAAACGCTATTCGCTGAAATGCTCGAAACCGACGCATGGCGCGAAGCCAGCGACCAGCTGGGCTGGATCGATGCCTACCAGGATAGCGAAACGTTTGGTGCCTTCCTGGATGAGCAGCAAGCGCAGTTCAGCAGCGTGCTGACCGATCTGGGCCTGCTGCGCCAGTAAGCGCCAGCGCCCGTTAGAGATTCCCCGGTGGCGCCACGCCGCTGGGATCTTCTGTCTGTTACCGCGAGGGCCAGCGCATCCGCGTTGGCTCCTTCGGAGAAATCCCAATGACCCGATTGAATACTAACCAGTGGCTAGCGCTTGTACTGGCGCTGGTGGCGGCTGCTTATTTAGCCATGGCTTGGCAAATCCCGACGTTCCCCTTACCGCGTCCGGTGGATTCCGACCTGTTCCCCAAAGTATTGGGTGTGTCTCTGCTGCTGCTGGCGGCGCTGCTGTTTTTTGAAAAGCCGAGCGCTATTGCCGGGGCCGATGAGATCGACCATGAGGCCACCAACGGCCCGCTGCTGTTCACCCCCTGGGCGCGTGTCATTGTGACCTCGTTAGCCATCGCCGCCTATGCGTTTTTGCTGGTGCCGCTGGGCTTTGTCTTGGCTTCCACGCTCTTAAGCGTTGGTTTAACCGCCTACTACGGCTATCGCCGCCACGGCATCAACCTGGCGGCATCGCTGGGTGTGGTGCTGGCCCTTTACCTGACCATGACACGGGTAATGGATGTTTACCTACCCACCGGCGTACTGCCGTTCTAAGCAGGGCGTGCTGACGCACGCTTAGCGGGTTTTAACGCGAGACACTCCCATGGATGCCTTAAACAATCTGATGTATGGCTTTGGCATCGCGCTTGAGCCAATCAATATCGCTTACGTTTTCGCCGGTGTGTTTGCCGGTACCATTATCGGTATGCTGCCAGGCCTAGGGCCGATCAGCGCGCTGGCGCTGATGATTCCGATTACCTTTGCCATGGAGCCCTCCTCTGGTTTGATTCTGATGGCAGGGGTCTATTACGGCGCTATTTTCGGCGGCTCGACCTCATCCATTCTGCTCAACGCCCCCGGCGTGGCGGGCACGGTGGCAACCTCCTTTGACGGCTACCCGATGGCCAAGCAGGGCATGGCGGGTAAGGCACTGGCCATTGCGGCGTATGCCTCGTTTATCGGCGGTACGGTATCGGTGATCTTTTTGATGCTGGTGGCACCGCTGCTCTCCAAAGTGGCGGTAAGCTTTGGCCCTGCTGAGTACTTTGCACTAATGGTGCTGGGCTTAACGGCGGTGGTGTCACTGTCGGATAAATCCTTGGTAAAAGGCCTGATTGCGGCGGTAGTGGGTGTGATGATCTCGATTGTGGGGATCGACACGCAAACCGGTACTGAACGCTTTACCTTCAACTCGATTCAACTGCTCGACGGTATCGACTTTCTGGTAGTGGCGCTGGGTATCTTCGCCCTGGCGGAAGTGTTCTACATGCTGCTGCGTGGGGGCGGTGGCAAGGAAGCTCCGCGCAATGCCATCGGCTCGCTCAAGCTGAGCGGTAGTGAAGTGAAGCAAATTGCAGGCCCCATCAGCCGTAGCTCGGTACTGGGCTTCTTTACCGGCGTATTGCCGGGGGCGGGCGCCACCATTGGCTCTTTCCTGGGCTATAGCATGGAGAAGCGCCTAGCGAAAGATGGCGACACCTTTGGCCAAGGCAACATCAAAGGTGTGGCCGCGCCGGAAGCGGCCAACAATGCCGCGTGTACCGGCTCTTTCGTTCCGCTTTTAACCCTAGGTGTGCCGGGTTCCGGCACCACGGCGGTACTGCTGGGCGCGCTGCTGGTAATGGGCGTCACCCCTGGCCCGATGATGCTGGAGCAGCGCCCGGACGTGTTTTGGGGCGTGATTGCCAGTATGTATATCGGCAACATCTTCCTGCTGGTGCTAAACCTGCCGCTGATCCCGCTGATCGCTAAAATCCTCGACCTGCCGCGCCCGCTGCTGCTGTCGATGATTCTGATCTTCTGCATGATCGGCGTTTACGGCATGAGCTTTAGCGTCTTCGACCTGCTGCTGCTGTTGGGCTTTGGCCTGTTGGGCTTGGGCATGCGCCTGTTTGGCTTCCCCACGGCGCCGCTGATTCTGGCGCTGATCCTGGGTAACATTATGGAAGAGTCCATGCGCCGGGCGCTGCAGATCTCTGGTGGCGACTGGACCACCTTTATCGATAAGCCGATTTCGCTCTCTCTGTTGGTGATTGCGATGCTGTCGCTGGGCCTGCCGTTGCTCAAGAAGCGTCGTAATAAAGCGGCCACTGCCGCTAACTAACGCTCAGTGCGGTACCCCCAAAGCGCCCTAGCGTCTGCTAGGGCGCTTTTTTTATGGTGCATCCCCGCCGGTGGTGCAAAGCGCCGTGTTGGTGCATGAATATCGTGCATGCGCGCCGCCGCGTTGCGCCATCTTGGTGCTAAGCCGCCTGAGTTGTGTTTTTTGTACACGGCTAAGTGATTGATTGTATTTTTAATAGTGGCCTTTGTTCCACATTGGCGCACCCCTTGCAGTGTGTATAGCGACGTGTGAATACGAGTTGTAACTCGCGACCCACGAGTGGACGCACCAAGTGCCCCGTCGCCTCAATAACGACAACGCTTGGTCGCGGTACCCCAAACACGAGCCCCAACCATAAGGGGCGCAAGGAGGTTCAAGTGACCACACTGCAGCGCAAGACATACCCACGTACCCTTAGCCGTTTCGCCACTGCCCTGGTCACCGCCGCTGTGATGGGCGCCAGCGTGCAAGCGGTTGCCCAAGACGACGACCCCATCAAAGTCGGTATTCTGCACTCGCTCTCCGGCACCATGGCCATCAGTGAATCGACCCTGAAAGACACCGTGGAAATGCTCATCGAGCAGCAGAACGAAGCCGGAGGCCTGCTTGGCCGTCAGCTAGAAGCCGTGGTGGTTGACCCCGCGTCTAACTGGCCGCTGTTTGCCGAGCGCGCCCGCGAGCTGCTGGCCCAGGAAGAAGTGGATGTGATCTTCGGCAACTGGACCTCCGTCTCCCGTAAAGCGGTGCTGCCGGTGGTGGAAGAGCTGAATGGCCTGCTTTTCTACCCGGTGCAGTACGAAGGCGAAGAGTCGTCTGAAAACGTCTTCTACACCGGTGCCGCCCCCAACCAGCAGGCCATTCCTGCCGTTGAGTATTTGATCAACGAAGTCGGTATCGAACGCTTCGCGCTGATCGGCACCGACTACGTCTACCCGCGCACCACCAACCGCATCTTGGAAGCGTTCCTGAAAGATGAGCACGGGGTGGCCGAAGAAGACATCATGGTCAACTACACGCCGTTTGGTCACTCGGACTGGCAGAACATCGTCTCCGAAATCCGCCGCTTTGGCGAAGAGGGCAAGCCCACGGCGGTGGTCTCCACCATCAATGGCGATGCCAACGTGCCGTTCTACCGTGAGCTGGCCAACCAGGGGATCGATGCCGCGGATATTCCCGTCATTGCCTTCTCGGTGGGTGAGCAGGAGCTGTCCGGTATCGACACCGCGCCGCTAGTGGGCCACCTGGCCGCCTGGAACTACTTCATGAGCGTGGACACCGACGCCAACTACGACTTTATCGACGCCTGGATCGACTGGACGGGCGATGAAGAAGCGGTCACCAACGACCCCATGGAAGCGCACTACATCGGCTTCAACATGTGGGCCGAAGCGGTGCGTAAAGCGGGTACCACCGACGTGGATACGGTGAAAGACGCGATTATCGGCGTGACCGTGCCGAACCTCTCCGGCGGTTACTCGGCGATGATGCCTAACCACCACATCACCAAGCCGGTGTTGATCGGTGAAGTTCAGGATAACGGCCAGTTCGATATCGTCTGGCAAACGCCCTCTACCGTGGCCGGTGATGCGTGGTCGGATTACCTGCCGGGCTCCCGTGACCTGATCTCTGATTGGCGCAAGCCCATGGAGTGCGGCAACTTTAACGTTGTGAACGGTTCCTGTGGGGGCAGCACCGCAGCAGAAGAAGCCGAAGCAGCGCTCGCCGAGTAACTTTCGTCCCCTACTGTGCCAGCGCAATGGCGCAGTAGGGGAGCACGCTACCTCTCCCATTTGATCACCAAAGGAAGAACCCCATGAGGCGTTTTCTTTCCTTGGGGCTACTGTGCCTGATGCTGCTCGGCACCGCCGTGTCGGCGCAGGCACAAAGCAGCTCCTCGACTCCCGATGACCAAGCCGCACTCGCGCTGTTGACCGCGCTGGATGTGGACTCCTACCGCGATAAAGGCGAAGCCATTACCGCTATTCTACAAAGCGACGATGAGCGCGCCCGCGACTGGCTGCAGGCACTGCTCGATGGCCGCCTGCAGCGCACTGACGATGGCCGCTTCGTGCTGGTGCTGGATAATCGCGGCCGTGACTGGCCGGTGGCCGATGCGCTGACTAACGAGCCGCTGGGCGAAATGTCCCGCCGCGACCTGGACCGTATCGGCATCAACAACGCGCTGCGTAACCAGCTACGCAGCGCCATTGCCGTGGTGGACCTCTACTCGCCTAACGTAGAGCGCCGCCGTACCTCCGCCGACCGTTTGCTGGGCGAAGTGGACGGCGAGCTGGCCGAAACGCTGGAACCGGTGATTGCTGACGCGGAAGATGAGTACGTTCGCACGCGCTTGGCCCAAGCGGTGGCGATTTATCGCGCCGAGCAGGGCGAGATGGCGGGTGTCGAGGCGCTCACCGGCAGCCTTCACCCGCGTGCTCGCGTGGCGTTAGGCCGTGCGGCTAATAGCGACGACCCTGTTGTTGCCGAGGCAGCAGCCACGGCGCTGGCCGGTATTGAACAGCAGCTCAAGATTAACCGGGGCCTGGAAACGCTCTACTTCGGCTTGAGCTTGGGCTCGGTGCTGGTGCTGGCAGCGATTGGCCTGGCGATTACCTTTGGCGTGATGGGCGTGATCAACATGGCCCATGGCGAGCTGATGATGCTGGGCGCCTACACCACCTGGATGATGCAGCAGCTGCTGCCGGGCCAGCCCGGGCTGGCGCTGATTCTGTCTATCCCCGCAGGCTTTATGGTGGCCGCCCTGGTGGGCATTGCCATTGAGCGGGGTGTGATCCAGTTCCTCAAAGGCCGCCCGCTGGAAACCCTGCTGGCAACCTTCGGTATCAGCCTGATTCTGCAGCAGCTGGTGCGCACGGTGATTTCACCGCTCAACCGCACCGTGGTGACGCCAGAGTGGATGAGCGGCTCGCTGGTGATCAACGACGCGCTCTCGCTGACCCTCAACCGTATGTACGTGCTTGGCTTTGCGCTGGTGGTGTTTGCCGCGCTGATGCTGATTATGCGCCGCACCCGCTTAGGGCTAGAAGTGCGTGCCGTGACCCAAAACCGCGCCATGGCGCGCTCCATGGGCATCCGCGCCACCCGCGTGGATATCATGACGTTTGCGCTGGGCTCCGGCGTGGCGGGCTTGGCGGGCGTGGCGCTCTCCCAGCTCACCAACGTCGGCCCCAACCTGGGCCAGAACTACATCATCGACTCGTTCATGGTGGTGGTGTTCGGCGGCGTGGGTAACCTGTGGGGCACGCTAGTGGCGGGGCTCTCGCTGGGGGTGATCAACCAGGTACTGGAGCCCTGGGCGGGCGCGGTGCTGGCCAAGATTATCGTGCTGGTCTTCATTATTCTGTTTATTCAAAAACGCCCGCGTGGACTCTTCCCGCAGAAGGGCCGGGCTGCGGAGGGCTAACCCATCATGATGACATCATCTTCTCAACGGTTCTGGCTGCTACGCCCGTTCGGCGAACGGGCCACCCAGCTCTTTCTCGGCGTGCTGTTTGCCGCGCTGCTGCTGGTCACCGTGCTGCACGTGGCAGTGCCGCAAGGGCATCCGCTGCATGTCAACGCCTACACCGTGAACCTGTTCGGCAAGTACCTAAGCTATGCGCTGCTGGCCGTGGCGGTGGACCTGGTGTGGGGCTATCTGGGCATTCTGAGCCTGGGCCACGGGGCGTTTTTCGCCATTGGCGGCTACGCCATGGGCATGTACCTGATGCGCCAAATCGGTGACCGTGGCACCTACGGCCACCCGGTACTGCCGGACTTTATGGTGTTCCTGAACTGGGACAGCCTGCCCTGGTACTGGCACGGCTTCGATATGGCCTGGTTTGCCTTTGCCATGGTGCTGCTGGCCCCTGGCCTGCTGGCGCTGGTGTTCGGCTTCCTGGCCTTCCGCTCGCGGGTAACCGGGGTGTATCTGTCGATTATTACCCAGGCGCTGACGTTTGCCCTGATGCTGGCTTTCTTCCGCAACGAGATGGGCTTCGGCGGCAACAATGGCCTCACCGATTTCCGTGAGCTGCTGGGCTTCAACCTGCGCAGCAACGACACGCGGCTGGGGCTGTTCATTGCCACTGGGGTGGCGCTGGCGCTGGGCTACATCCTGTGCCGTGCCATTGTCACCAGCAAGCTGGGCCGCGTGTGCGTGGCCACCCGCGATGCCGAAGCGCGTACGCGTTTCATCGGCTACCGGGTCGAACGCTTCCAGCTGTTCGTGTTCGTGGTCTCGGCCATGCTGGCGGGCCTGGCGGGGGCGCTTTATGTGCCTCAGGTAGGCATCATCAACCCCAGCGAATTCTCGCCGCTGTTCTCCATCGAAATCGTGCTCTGGGTAGCACTGGGTGGCCGGGCCACGCTGTACGGTGCGGTAATTGGCGCGATTTTGGTCAACTACGCCAAAACCATCTTCACCGGCATTATGCCCGATGCTTGGTTGTTCGCTCTGGGTGCGCTGTTCGTACTGGTCACGGTGCTACTGCCTAAAGGCGTAGCGGGGCTGTTAGGCCACCTAAAGCGCCGTAAAGAGGATAGCCACCCATCCAAGGAGGCCGCTGCATGAGCCTATTACAATCGCTAAAAGCGCGGGATCGGGTGTTTGATTTTATGGCGCCAGAGGCCTCGCCGGTGGACGTGCGCCACGGCCCGATTCTGTATATGGAAGATGTCACCGTCAGCTTCGACGGTTTTAAAGCCATCAATAACCTGAACCTGACCATCGACGACGGCGAGCTGCGCTGCATTATCGGCCCTAACGGGGCCGGTAAAACCACCATGATGGATATCATCACTGGCAAGACGCGGCCTACCGAGGGCAGCGTGTGGTTCGGCAGCCGCCACAACCTGCTACAAATGAACGAGCCAGACATTGCTAGCCTCGGCATTGGCCGTAAGTTCCAGAAGCCCACGGTGTTCGAAGCGCTCAGCGTGTTCGAGAACCTGGAGCTGGCAATGGCCGCCGATAAGCGCATCTTCCCCACGCTGACCGCCCGCATGACCGGGGAGATTAAAGACCGCATCGACGACGTGCTGGAAACCATCGGCCTGACCGAGCTGCGCTTTCAGCCCGCCGGTATTCTCTCCCACGGCCAAAAACAGTGGCTGGAGATTGGCATGCTGCTGATGCAGCGCCCGCGCCTGCTGCTGGTGGATGAGCCGGTGGCCGGGATGACCGAGCAGGAGATGGAGCGCACCGCCGAGCTGCTCACCGGCCTTGCTGGCAAGCAGTCGGTGGTGGTGGTAGAGCACGACATGGGCTTTGTGCGCTCGATTGCGCGCAAAGTAACCGTGCTGCACCAGGGCAGCGTGCTGGCCGAAGGCAGCATGGATCAGGTCTCCAACGACCCCAAAGTGGTCGAGGTGTATCTAGGGTCGGATGAAGAGGAGAGCGCCTGATGCTGGCGATTGAAAAGCTCAACCAGTTCTACGGCGAGAGCCATACGCTGTGGGACTTAGACCTAGACGTGCCCGCCGGGCAGTGCACCTGCGTGATGGGCCGCAACGGGGTGGGTAAAACCACCCTGATGAAAGCCATCATGGGCGAAGTCGCAGTGAAAAGCGGTCAGTTGCGCTACCAGGGCGATGGCAGTGAGGTCGAGCTCACCAAAAAAGCCGTGGAAGCGCGCTCGCGCCTGGGCATCGGTTTTGTGCCCCAGGGGCGGCAGATCTTCCCGCTGCTGACGGTGGAGGAGAACCTGCGTACCGGGCTTGCTGCGCGAGGCGACGGGCTGAAAAAAATCCCCGAGCGTATCTACGAGCTGTTTCCGGTGCTCAAGGAGATGAAGCACCGCCGTGGCGGCGATTTGTCCGGTGGGCAACAGCAGCAGCTCGCCATTGGCCGCGCGCTGGTGATCGAACCGAAACTGCTGATTCTCGATGAGCCCGGCGAGGGCATTCAGCCCAATATCGTCGCCCAAATCGGCCAGGTGATTCGCCAACTGATCAAAGAGGATGGTTTAACGGTGCTGCTGGTCGAGCAGAAGCTACCCTTCGCCCGCAAATACGCCGACCGCTTCGTGATTATGGATCGCGGCCGCCCGGTGGCTAAAGGCGAGATCAGCGAACTCTCTAACGAGCTGATTAAGCAGCATTTGACGGTTTGAGTTATCCACAACCCTTTTAACCTTTCTTTTCCTGTTGACAGAGCACACTCTAATAGCCCTCTCGTTTCATGTAGAAAAGAGGGGGTTTTTTGCTTAAAACCCTGCGCTGAGTAGGTTTTGGCGCTGCGTTTTATGTGTAACATGGCGGGTTTCAAAATAACTATCGGGTGGGGTATGCGCTATAAAGACAAACATCAGCTCGCTGCCGAGTGGCAGTCACTCCTGGAGCGCACGCCTTTGGCGCTACGCCAGGCGGTGGAGACACTGGTGGAGTCCCGCCGCGATATCTTTGCCGATCATTTCTATCAAGTGATGCTGGAAGACCCCCACGCGTCGCTGTTTCTCTCCAATGAGCAGGTGAAAAACCGGCTTCACCCCTCCATGCAGCGCTGGCTCAGCGCTATGTTTGCCGTCGAGCATGCGGATTTCGAATCGCTGGTCGAGCAGCAGGAAAAGGTCGGCCAGGTGCATGCGCGTATCGATATCCCGGTGAACTTGGTACTTAATGGTGCACGGCAGTTAAAGCAGGCGCTTTATGAGCACATTAACAGCACCTTTAGCGCTGAACTCTCTTCCGGTGATGCAGCGGTTTACGTGTCTGATCATATTGATATGGCCATGGAAATAATGAGCCATGCCTATTCAGTGGCGAATAATCGTAATACCCGTATGGAAGAAGCCTATAAGCTGTTCTCTTTAACCCAGAGTATTGGTGATGAGCGCGAGCGCCAGCGCTCCGCGCTGCTTAATTGGGAGAACGCGCTCATGTTTGCCGTGGCTGCGCAGCAGGCAACGACGGCTTTACCCCGATTAGCCAGCTCCGAGTTTGGGCTTTGGTATCACCATAAAGCGTGCCACGCCTTTGAGGGCGCGCCGGAAATCACCACCATTTCCCGGCATATTCGACTTGTGGATGAGCAGTGGCTCGCTCAGCTAGGCGACCCAGACAGCCAGCTTCGTTTGGCCGCGTTGAGTAATATTCGTGATGCGGCGCGCACAATTTTGATGCTGCTAGACGATATTCTGGATCGCGCCTCGGGGCTCGAAGCAGGCCGCGATAGCCTGACGCGTTTGCTCAATCGCAAGTTCCTCTCGGTGGTGCTGAACCGTGAAATAGAGATCGCGCGCCACTCGGAAAAGTGTTTTGCCTTGCTCATGGTGGATGTTGATCACTTCAAGTCGATCAACGATACCCATGGCCATGATGCGGGCGATAACGTGCTGCAACAGGTCGCCAGCATACTGGATCGCTCTACCCGAGGCGGCGACTACGTGTTCCGCATGGGCGGTGAAGAGTTTCTGATTGTGCTGGTGGATACGGATCAAGACGGCAGTCGACTGTTTGCCGAACGGCTGCGCCACGCGGTGGCCAAAGAGCCGATGTTAGCCGCTGCCGATACGCTACTGAACGTCACGGTGAGCGTCGGGGTTACGCTTCATGATGGCCACCCAGACTACCAACGCTCGATGCAGCGCGCCGACCAAGCGCTGTACCAAGCGAAGCGCAGCGGGCGTGACCGGGTGGTGGTTGCCGCTGCCACTGAGTAATATCGCGGTAAGCGCTAGGTTTTGGCGATGTTACCCACGGAGAACACTATGTTGATGCGCCGTTTTATGCTGTTAACCGCACTGTTGTTCATGAGCACGCCGCTGATGGCGGCTCATCATGGCATCGACCACTCTAATGCCATGGAAGGCCACTCCTCTATTGAAGTGGTGCAACCCTGGACCCGTGCAACGCCGCCGGGGGCCGGGGCGGGCGGTGGCTTTGTCACTCTCACCAATCACGGAGATGGCGATGATATGCTGCTGGGGGCGACCAGCCCGATCACCGAGCGTGTCGAGATCCATATTATGGAGATGGACGGCGATGTGATGCGCATGGTACCCCTGCCCGGTGGCATCGAGCTACCGGCGGGCGAGAGCGTGACGCTAGCGCCGGGCGGTTTACACTTGATGTTGATGGAACTGGGCTCACCCATTGTTGAAGGTGAACCCGTCCCCGTAACGTTGGAGTTCCAGCACGCCGAGCCGATGGAGATCGAGCTTCAGGTGCTGCCAGTGGGTGCCTCTCCGGAAGGGAGCCACCATGAAGGTAGTCACCCTAAAGGTGCCCATGATCATGGGCACGCGACGCACTAAGTCGGCCTACCGCCCTGTTAGCTTTGGCGAGCGGGGCGACGCTTCCACCACATCACGCCTGCGGCCACGCACATCACGATGATGGCGATGCATACCGTCAGCAGGAAAAGCTGATTGATAAGCCCAAACTCCTGCCCCAAGTGAACGTTAACCCCAAATTCCAGCCAGCGGCCTAGCGGGCCATAGTCGGCGTAGCTCATATCGAGCAGCGGCTCACCACGCCGCCCCTACCGTTGCGCGGCCACCAGAGATAAATGCCGGTGGCGACTAACAAAATCGGCCAGCCCGCGGCAATCTCAATCAGCTTGCGCGGGGTTTGCCCGAAGAACTTGAAGCTATGCAGGTAGCGAACGGTCCACATCACCGTTCCCCGGTCATCCAGCGAACCAAGCACCTCAGCCGTATAGGGATTGACGTACACGGCCAGCCGTTCGCCGGTTAGGTGCAATGTGATGGCTATATGCACATATTTGGTGCATTGGAGGGCTGGGCAAGAGGGTTGAGGCTCAAAAAAAGATCTTTATGACGGTAAAAAAGCGCCTTCACCATTTTGGCGCATTCTTTGCATTTATAAGGCAATGATGAATCCACAAGGAAGCGACAGCGCCCCATGATGTTGAGCGAACTTGCCCCACCCGCTGCTGGTTCCGGCCACCGCTTTGACGCCGAGCGCCGCTGGGCCGCCTCGCTGGCCCTGCGCTTTGCCAACCGCGATGGCGTGACCCGGTTAGTGCAAGCGCGCCACCAAGGTCCGTTACGGGTACAGCGCCCCTTCTACCCAGAAGGCAGCCAGGAAGCGTGCCACGTTTACGTATTGCACCCGCCCGGCGGGCTGGTGAGCGGTGATGCGCTGACCATCCGTGCTCATATCGAGCGCGAAGCTCATGCGCTGCTCACCACCCCCGCTGCCAATAAGCTCTACAAAGCCGACAGCCAAGGCGTGGCCTGGACACAGCACACCGAGCTGACGGTAGAAGAGGGCGGCACCTTAGAGTGGCTGCCCCAGGAAACCATCGCGTTTAACGGCTCAAAGGGCCACCAGCGCACCCATATCGCGCTGCACGCTGACGCCCGCTGCCTGGGCTGGGAAGTGATGGCGCTCGGCCGCCCGGCCAGCGATCTGCCCTATGTCACGGGGCGCATCGAACAGCACTTTCGCTTAACCCTGGATGGCAAGCCGCTGTGGCTTGAGCGCCAGCCGCTGGACCCCGCGCACCCACGCTTTGCGGGCCGCTGGGGGCAGGGCGGCGCCACGGTGCAGGCCACGCTCTGGGCGGTGGGCATTGACGATGCCCCGGCGGCCATCGAAGCACTGCGCGAGGCGCTGCCGGATAACCCCCGCTGGGCAGTGACGGAACGCCATGGCGTACTGCTGATGCGCTATTTAGGTGCATCCCGAAACGAAGCCTGGGCCCTGTGTGAACACGCCTGGCAGCTACTGCGCCCGCGCTGGATCGAACGCGAAGCGCATACGCCGCGCATTTGGCTAACCTGATTGGCAACACGCTGATAACGCTGGAGACACTCCATGGAACTGACCCCACGAGACAAAGACAAGCTGATGCTGTTTACCGCCGCCCAGCTTGCCGAGCGCCGCAAAGCGCGTGGTTTAAAACTGAACTACCCCGAAGCGGTAGCGCTGATCAGCTTTGAGATTATGGAAGGTGCACGGGATGGCAAGAGCGTGGCCGATTTGATGAGCTACGGCCGCGAGATCCTGACCCGCGACGACGTGATGGAGGGCGTGGCGGAGATGGTCGATGAAGTGCAGGTGGAAGCCACTTTTCCCGATGGCACCAAGTTGGTCACCGTCCACACTCCGATTAACTAACCGTCCCCTGCTAGGAGAGCGCCATGATGTCCGGCCCAATGATTCCAGGACAGTATCAGTTACAAGAGGGTGATATCGAGCTGTGCGCGGGTCGCGAGCGTATCACCGTGGAGGTGGCCAACACCGGCGACCGCCCCATTCAGCTTGGCTCCCACTACCACTTTGCTGAAGCCAACCCCGCGCTGGTGTTTGACCGCGATAAAACCCGTGGCTATCGGCTGGACGTCGCCGCAGGCACCGCCATTCGCTTCGAGCCTGGCCAAACCCGCGAAGTCACGCTGATTCCGTTCGTCGGCAAGCGGGAAATCTACGGCTTCCGTGGCGATGTGATGGGGCCGCTGGATCGTCCTCTAAAAAACTAATGGCGTAAGGCGATTAGGCATCGGCAGGCCATCGCTCATGGGACTGTCTGCGGCATGGATGCCGCAGCCAAGCGTACAAGGACGTATTCACAGCGTGTCCCATGAGTGATGGCCTCCCCAGTGCCAAGCTTCATCTTTTAGGAGAGGCAATACATGAAACCGGTAAACAGAATCAGTCGGCGCGCCTACGCCGATATGTACGGCCCCACGGTAGGCGACCGCGTGCGCCTGGGCGACACCGAGCTTTGGATTCAAGTCGAAAAAGACGCCACCCACTACGGTGAAGAAGTGAAGTTCGGCGGCGGCAAAGTTATCCGCGATGGCATGGGCCAAAGCCAGCGCCAGGATGCCTCGGTGATGGACACTGTGATCACCAACGCGCTGATTTTAGACTGGTGGGGCATCGTCAAAGCCGATGTAGGGCTGCAAAACGGCCGCATCGCCGCCATCGGCAAAGCCGGTAACCCCGACACCCAGCCCGATGTCGAGATCGTCATTGGCCCCGGCACCGAAGTGATCGCGGGTGAAGGCAAAATCCTCACCGCAGGCGGCATCGACGCCCACATTCACTTCATCTGCCCCCAGCAGGTGGAAGAAGCGCTGATGAGCGGTGTTACCACCATGCTGGGCGGCGGCACCGGCCCCGCCACGGGCTCCAACGCCACCACCTGCACCCCCGGCGAGTGGCACATTGGCAAGATGCTTCAAGCGGTGGACGACCTGCCCATGAACATCGGTCTGCTCGGCAAAGGCAACGCCAGCCTGCCAGAAGGGCTCGAAGCACAGCTGGAAGCGGGCGCGATGGGTCTCAAGCTGCATGAAGACTGGGGCACTACCCCCGCCTCGATTGATACCTGCCTGAGCGTGGCGGAAAAGTACGATGTGCAGATCGCCATCCACACCGATACGCTCAACGAATCCGGCTTCGTGGAAGACACCCTGGCGGCGTTTAAAGAGCGCGGCATTCACACCTACCACACCGAAGGCGCAGGCGGCGGCCACGCCCCGGATATCCTCACCGCCTGCTCCAAAGAGTACGTGCTGCCGTCCTCCACCAACCCCACGCGGCCCTACACGGTGAACACCATCGACGAGCATCTCGACATGCTCATGGTCTGCCACCACCTGGATCCCAATATTCCCGAAGACGTGGCCTTTGCCGATTCGCGTATTCGTCGCGAAACCATCGCCGCCGAGGATATTTTGCACGACCTGGGCGTGATCTCGATGATCGCCTCCGACTCCCAGGCCATGGGTCGCGTAGGTGAAGTCGTCTGCCGCACCTGGCAAACGGGGCACAAAATGAAGGTGCAGCGCGGCCTGTTGCCGGAAGATGAAGCGCTGGGGGCCGATAACCTGCGTGCTAAACGCTATATCGCCAAGTACACCATCAACCCCGCCATTACCCACGGCATTGCCCACGAAGTTGGCTCGATCGAAGTCGGTAAGCTGGCGGATTTGGTGCTGTGGAAGCCTGCTTTCTTTGGCGTCAAACCCGCGCTGATTCTGAAGGGCGGCATGATTGCCGGTGCGCCCATGGGCGACCCCAACGCCTCCATCCCCACGCCGCAGCCGGTGCATTATCGCCCCATGTTCGGCACCTTTGGCCGGGCGGCCAGCCAGGTAAGGCTCAACTTCGTCAGCCAGGCGGCCATCGATGCGGGCATCAAGGAGCGGCTGGGCCTGCAAAGTACGCTGTCGGCCTGCAAGAACGTGCGCGGCGTGCGCAAAAAGGATATGAAGCTCAACGACGCTTGCCCAGAACTCACCGTCGACCCGCAAACCTACGAAGTGCGCTGCGACGGCGAACTGCTCACCTGCGAACCCGCAACTGAACTTCCGCTGGCGCAGCTGTATCACTTGTTTTGATTGAGTTGTTGCCCGGGGCGCCGAGGGTAGGCCTACGAGAGGGCGCTGTAAATACCTCCCTGTACGCTACTTTTGCCATCCATGGCAAAAGACCCTCTCTACGGCCTACCCCCGGCTCAGCCTTCATGGATCGAGAAAGGATGAGAGCATCATGCTGAAATTAATTGAGCGTGCCTTCGGTACCCTTCGCCCGCTGAAGCGGCCTCCCACAGAGGTTGCTGGCTCCATGGCTTCAAGCTGGAGAGTGAGACACAGAATATGACGAACAACTCTTTCAACGGGACGGTAGTAATGTTGAAACTGATTGAACGCCTCGGCCCCATAGATGAGGGCACCGCCAGCGACACGCTGACACTGCCCTTTGAGCTACGCATTCGCGGCCGCTTAAAAGCTGAGAGCGACAGCGGCCAGCCTCTTGGGCTGTTTCTGGATCGCGGCCCCGTACTGCGCGATGGCGAAGGCCTAAAAGCCGAAAATGGCGAGATCGTGCGCATTTGCGCCGCCATTGAACCCGTGGTGACCGCGCGAGTGAGTACTGGCTTACCGCTGGCCCGGCTGGCTTACCACCTCGGCAACCGCCATGTGCAGCTCGCACTGGGTGAAGACGCGAAAGGCGGCTGGGTACGCTTCCCGCCCGACCACGTCCTCGAGGAGCTGGCCGAGCTGCTGGGTGCCACGCTTGAGCACCACAACGCCACCTTCGACCCCGAACCGGGCGCTTACAACCAAGTGGGCGGTGGGCATTCGCACAGCCATTCGCATAGTCATTCCCACGATCACGATCACGATCACGCGCATGAGCACCACCATGCCCACTGAACAGCCCTCCGACCTCGCCCTGCTAGGGCTGATGCAGCTCGTCAGCCCCGCACTGCCCATTGGGGCCTTCGCCTTTTCCCAAGGGCTGGAGAGCGCTTTTGAGTTGGGCTGGGTGAGTGATGAGCCAAGCCTATCTCATTGGCTATCCGGCGTGCTGGAAGATGGCATAAGCTGCTGTGAGCTGCCCGTGATCGAGCGGCTGTATCGCGCTTTCGAGGAGCAGGATGGCACTGCGGTGGCCGAGTGGGACGACTGGCTGGCCGCCACCCGTGAAACCGCTGAACTCGCCGCTGAAGACAGCCGCCTAGGTGCATCGCTGAAGCGGCTACTGGGCAGTCTCGACCTATTACCCAAACATGAAGGGCTGCCTAGTGAAGACTCACTCACGCCCTTGCTACCGGTGCAGGCAGGCTATGTGACCCTATTTGCCTGGGCGGCCTACCAGCGCGGCATCCCTGTGCGTCAAGCGCAGCTCGGCTTTGGCTGGGCGTGGCTGGAAAATCAACTCGCTGTGGCCTGTAAAGCGCTGCCGTTGGGCCACACTGCTGCCCAGCGCATTATCGAGCAGTTACGTGGCGAGCTGGTGAGTGCCGTTGAGAAGGCCCAGCGGCTAGACGATGACGAGCTTGGCCCTGCGCTGCCCGGTGTGGCGCTGGCCAGCGCCCTACACGAAACCCAATATTCCCGTTTGTTTAGAAGCTAACGAGCGTTGTTATTTAGGAGAAAACCATGACTCACTGTTTACGCGTTGGCGTGGGTGGCCCGGTTGGTTCAGGTAAAACCGCCCTGCTCAAGCAGCTCTGTACCGCGCTGCGCGACCACTATGACATTGCCGTTGTCACCAACGATATCTATACCCGCGAAGACGCCGATTTCCTGCTCAAGCACGATGCGCTGCCCGCCGACCGTATTCTCGGCGTAGAAACCGGCGGCTGCCCGCACACGGCGATTCGTGAAGATGCTTCGATGAACCTAGCGGCGATTGACGAGCTACACGCCCGTCATCCCAAGCTGGAACTGGTACTGGTCGAGTCTGGTGGCGATAACCTTTCCGCCACCTTTAGCCCCGAGCTTTCTGATCTGACGCTCTACGTGATCGACGTGTCGGCAGGCGACAAAATTCCCCGCAAAGGCGGCCCCGGCATCACCAAATCCGACCTGCTGATTATCAACAAAATCGACATTGCCGAGCAGGTTCACGCCTCACTGGAGGTGATGGAGCGCGACTCGAAAAAGATGCGCGGCGAGCGCCCGTTCGTGTTCACCAACCTCTACGATGGCGTGGGGCTTGAAGAGATCATCCGCTTCATTCTCGATAAAGGCATGCTGGACGAGCGTCGCCCAAGGGCCGCTGTAACACATTAAACGGAAGTGGGTATAGGTATAATTAGCAGATATAAAAAACTGCCCAGCTTTGATGGTATGAAAGGCTGGGCAGTTGCAGTTGTTTAGGTGAGATCCTGCCAAAACGGGCCATCCCTGGCCACCACATTTCTACAATGAACTGATAGGCTGTTGATATCCTTAACTCATGTTATGTAAAGGTGTTTTGTAGCTTGAATTTATTGTTCATAAAGCAAAAAATCATGAGAAGTGACTAAAGCTGACACACTTTTTGCCGATAACAAAGCACCGATTACAACGCATATCCCCCACTTGATGAGGATAGAACTCGAACATGATGGCTACTTCTGAGAAGAGAAGTCGTTGGGCCTTGGGTTTGCAGACCAAGGTGCTGATGCTGGTATTACTCCCCTTACTGTTGGTCACCGTTGTCTTGGTCTGCTTTGAAGCCTATAGCAACGCCAAGGACACCCGCGAAGCATTAGCGGAACAGCGTGAGTTGTTGATTGAAGGGCGTCGTGCCGCAGTGCGCGATATCGTGCAGATGGCAACAACGGCTATCGCCCCGATTTATGAAAACGCCGGTGCCAATGACCGTGAAGCTAAGGAGCGCGCTGCTGAAATGCTGCGCTCCATGCGCTTTGAAGGCGAAAACTATATTTTCGTATATGAGTACGATGGTACTAACATCGTACTGCCTCACTCTCCGGAGCGTGAAGGTCAAAACCTGAGAGACCTGCAAGCACCTGATGGCACCTATATCGTGCGGGATTTCATTCGAGTTGGCCAAGATGGCGGTGGTTTTTACGAATACCCGTGGGAATACCCCGGCACCAATGAGTCTAAGCCCAAGCACTCCTACATTGATCGTTTAGAAAAATGGGGCTGGATTGTAGGCGCTGGTGTGTATGTAACAGATGTTGATGAAGCAATGGCCGAGTTAGAGGCTGCTGCCGCTGCCGACCTACGAAATGCGATTATATCTGCGACGCTGCTAGGCGCTGCACTATTTGCAGCTATTGCTCTGCTGGCCTTTGGCTTTGTGCGTCGTATCGTCGGGCCGATAAAGCGCACCGCTGATGCGATGGGGGATATTGCGCAAGGTCGTGGTGACCTAACCCGTCGTCTTACCATAGAGAGCAACGATGAAGTGGGGAACCTCGCTGTCCAGTTCAACGCCTTTGCTGGCCGCATGCAGGATACCCTGCGCGACGTACGCCGCAGCACGGTCAGCGTTTATCACTCTGCTGGCGAAATCTCGCGTAGCTCCGAGGAGCTGTCTACTCGCACCGAGCAGGCGGCGGCCAATCTTCAAGAGACATCGGCCTCCATGGAGGAGATTACCTCCACCGTGAACCACAGTGCTGACAATGCCCAACAGGCCAACAAGCTGGTGCAGTCCACTGCGGAAGTGGCCCACCAGGGTGAAGAGGCCATGGGGCAGGTAGAAAACACGATGCGCGATATCAACGACTCGGCTACGCGCATCAGTGAAATCATCACCATGATTGATGCGATTGCCTTCCAGACCAACATTCTGGCGCTAAACGCCTCGGTGGAAGCTGCCCGTGCGGGTGAGCATGGCCGTGGTTTTGCGGTGGTTGCTCAAGAAGTACGCACCCTGGCCAGCCGCTCCAGTAATGCCTCTAAAGAGATCCGCGCGCTGATCGATACCTCCGTTCAGCACACCCACACTGGCGCCGAGCTGGTGCGTAACGCGGGTGCCACCATGCGCGAGATCGTTGAGAGCGTATCAAAAGTTACCGATGTGATCGGTGAAATCAGCGCCGGCGCCAAAGAGCAGAGCAGTGGTATTGGCCAGATCAACACCGCCGTAGCCGAAATGGATACCATGACCCAGCAGAACGCGGCCATGGTGCAAGAGTCCACCACGGCCGCTGCGGATATGCGCCGCCACGCTGAGCACCTTAATGAGCTAGTCAACTCCTTCGTATTAGGGGAAGACGACTCACAAAGCCAGACAACACCCCAGTTGAATGACCAGACGCGCCAAGCGCTGCCTGCCAGCCGGTCCGGGACCAGCCAAGAGCTCAAGCGCCCGGCACTCTCCTCTAAGCCTGCACCCACTAAAGCTGGTGGAGACGACTGGGAAGAGTTTTAAGCGTTACGTTTGCGAAGGTGGTTGATGACGCCCCCCTGGGTAATCAGTTCTCGCTGGCGGGGGCTGAGCCCATGATGCAGCGTCATCTCACCTTTACCGGGGATATGCGCCGTTAGCGTCTCCCCGCTTCCCAACTGCGCGTAGACATCCTCGATCACTATGCGGTCACCTTGCGCTAGCTGAGCGATGTCTTCCTCGCGGGTAAAGGTTAGCGGCAGCGCACCAAAGCAGATCAAATTTTGCCAGTGAATACGCGCAAAACTCTTCGCCACCACCACCTGCAGCCCTAAGTAACGCGGCACCAGCGCGGCATTTTCTCGGCTGGAGCCTTGCCCATAGTTGGCACCCCCAATAATCACGTGCCCGCCCTGAGTACGGGTGCTTTCTGCGCGCTCGGCATAATCTGGGTCGACCGCTTCAAACGTGAACGGTGCCGAAGCATACACGCTGCTCCAATACGGCAGCACCCGCTGCCCGGCAGGCATAATGTCATCGGTGGAGATGTTGTCGCCCGCCACCAGCAGCACGGGTACATCCAAACGATTAGGCAGAGGGCTAAGCTCTGGCAGGGCCGGGGTGTTCTCGGTTTTTTGCAGTGCTTTAAGCTTTGCCTCATGGGGTGGCAGCGGCGCATTAAACAGTGCGCGGTTTACTTCGATTTGGGCGGGCTCTTTGGGGCGCGGGTAGGGCATATCGAGAGTGCGCGGGTCGGTAATCACCCCCGCCAGCGCTGAAGCCGCCGCGGTTTCTGGGCTGCACAAAAACACGCTGTCTTCCCGCGTGCCGGAGCGCCCTGGGAAGTTGCGCGGCACGGTGCGCAGGCTATTAAGCCCCACCGCCGGGGCCTGGCCCATACCAATACAGCCATTGCAGCCTGCTTGGTGCAGGCGGGCACCGCTGGCGACTAAGTCGGCTAAATAACCCTGCTCAATCAGCGTGGTCAGTACTTGGCGGGAAGATGGGTTGATGTCCAGTGAGACCCCATCGGCCACCTGCTTGCCCCGCACGATTTCTGCCACCACGGCAAAGTCACGAAAGCCTGGGTTGCCTGACGAGCCGATGTAAGCCTGATGCAGCGGTTTGCCCGCTGCTTCCCGCACGGTGACGACGTTATCGGGGCTGGAAGGTAGCGCAATCATGGGCTCCAGCTTGCTGAGATCTAGCGTTTCGTTCAGGTCGTAGTGGCAGCCGGGTTCGGCGGCCAGCGCCACCCAGTCGGCTTCCCGGCCTCGGGAGGCTAAAAAGCGCCGGGTCTCTTCGTCACTGGGGAAGACCGTGGCCGTGGCCCCCATTTCGGTGCCCATGTTGGCGAGCACATGGCGGTCCATGGCGGACAGGTGCTTTAGCCCCGGCCCGTAATACTCGATGATGGTGTTTTTGCCACCCGCCACGCCGTGGCGTCGCAAAAGCTCCAGCACGATGTCTTTCGCCGAGACCCAATCGGGCAATTGGCCTTCCAGTTTGATGCCCCAAATTTTCGGCATCGTGACATACAGCGGTTCGCCTGCCATGGCCATGGCTACTTCGATGCCGCCCGCGCCAATCGCCAGCATCCCGAGTGCACCCGCCGCCGTGGTGTGGCTGTCGCAACCGACGATGGACTCGCCGGGCACACCGAAGCTTTCCATGTGCACCGGGTGGCTGATGCCGTTGCCGGGGCCGGAGTACCACACCCCAAAGCGCTCGCAGGCGCTCTTTAAAAACAGGTAGGTTTCGGCATTTAGGTTATCGGCCTGCACCAGGCCGTGGTCGATGTACTGCACGCTGGGCTCAGTATGTACCCGGTCAAGCCCCATGGCTTCTAGCTCTAGCATCACGAGAGTGCCTAACACATCTTGCAGCAGGGCTTGGTTAATGTGCAGGGCGATTTCACTGCCGGGGGTTAGCTCACCGCTAATTAAATGGCGCTGAATCAACTGCTGGGCAAGGTTTAACGGCTGAACAGAGGAGGAGTCGGACATTGTTTTTCACCAAATTGTCGTTGTTATCAATTATGCAGGGATGCAAGGAAGAAACGCGGTCAGGGAATGGGGTAACAGCGATCAGCACTGCCCGCTTTCACCACTTGCCCCGGCGTCTCATGGCCGATCAGCTCGGGCAGAGTGGCGGAAATATCCAGTAGAGCGGGCAAGTTCACGCCGGTGGCAACGCCCATCTGCTCGAACATATGCACTAAGTCTTCGGTGCATACATTTCCCGTGGCACCGGGGGCAAACGGGCAGCCGCCTAAGCCACCTAGCGAAGCATCAAACCGAGTAATGCCCGCTTGCCAAGCCGCTAGGGCATTTGCCAAGCCCATGCCTCGGGTATTGTGGAAGTGAAGCGTAAACGGCACGCCGGGAAAGCGTTCCAGCACTTGGCGGCACAGTGCCGCTACCTGGGCGGGGTTCGCCACGCCGGTGGTATCGCACAGCGTGATGCCTTCCACCCCCAGCGCCAGTTGCTGCTCAATAAGAGTGAACACGCGCGCCTCCGGTACCTGCCCTTCAAACGGGCAGCCAAAGGCGGTGGAGAGCGAGGCATTGATGAAGACACCGCTACCGCGCACCGCCTGAATAATGGCGGCAAACTGTGTCAGCGACTCCTCCGGCGTCATGCGAAGGTTTGCGCGGCCGTGGGCGTTGCTGGCCGACATCACCAGATTGATCTCATCCACGCCGCAGGCCAGCGCCCGCTCGGCACCTTTTAGGTTGGGTACCAGCACCGTGACGTCCACACCTTCGCGGCGCTGAATAGCATTCACCACATCGGCGGCGTCGCGCAGGTTGGGAATGGCTTTGGGAGAGACAAACGAGGTCGCTTCGATACGGGCAATGCCGGTGGCGGTTAACGCATCAATCAGCGCGATTTTCTGCTCGGTGGGGATAAAGCGCTCCTCGCTCTGAAAGCCATCGCGTGGTGCTACTTCGTTAATTTGTAACGTCGTCATGGGGTTCTCCACTTAAATAATGCCTGCCTGACGCAGCTTGTCCCGCGTGGCGGCATCAATGCCCAGCTCCTCGAGCACGTCATCGGTGTGCGTGCCCAGCTTTGGCCCGCCTTGCCCCAGCCTGCCGGGGGTGGCGCTCAGTTTAGGCAGCACGCCCGGCACTTTGAGCGGGCGGCCATCGGGGCGGGTAACGGTTTGAATCATCTCGCGGGCGAGGTAGTGGGGGTCGTTGGCAATATCGGCGGCGGTGTAGGGGTAACCTGCCGGTACGCGGGCATCATCTAAAGCGCTAAGAATATCGTCCCGGTGGCGGGTTTGGGTCCAGGCTTCGATGGCCGCGTCGATCTCACTGGCGTGTTGGCTGCGGCCATCGTTGTGGGCCATGGCGGGGTGGTTGGCTAAATCCTCCCGGCCAATCACGCCCATTAAGCGCTTGAAGATGCTATCGCCGTTACCGGCAATCAACACGTACTCGCCTTCGCGGGTGCGGTAAGCGTTTGAGGGCGTGATGCCCGGCAGCGCGCTGCCGCTTGGCTCGCGCACGTGGCCGGTGGCATCAAACTCCGGCAGTAGGCTCTCCATCATGGCGAATACGGATTCATACAGGGCGACATCGATCTCTTGCCCCAGGCCGCTGCGCTGACGCTCCTGCAGGGCCAACAGGGTGCCGATCACCGCGTAGAGCGCCGAGAGCGAGTCGCCGATGCTGACCCCCACCCGCACCGAAGGCTCACCGGGGTGGCCGGTCAAGTAGCGTAGCCCGCCCATGGCTTCACCAATGACCCCAAAGCCTGGCTTGTTGCGGTAGGGGCCGGTTTGGCCAAAACCGGATACGCGCACCATAATCAGTTTAGGATTGATCGTGGAGAGGGTCTCATACCCCAGCCCCCAACCTTCTAGCGTGCCCGGGCGAAAGTTTTCGACGATGACATCGGCCTCGGCGGCCAAGCGGCGCACCATCTCTTGCCCCTCTTCGCTGCGCAGATCCAGCGTGACCGAGCGCTTGGTACGGCTTTGCACATGCCACCACAGCGATGTGCCCTCTTCGAGAATACGCCATTTGCGAAGGGGGTCGCCGGTGCCGGGCGGCTCGATTTTGATCACGTCGGCGCCAAATTCGCCCAACAGTTTGGTGGCGAACGGCCCGGCGATGAGCTGGCCAAGCTCTACGACTTTAAGGCCATCGAGGGGAAGCTGGCGGGTGGTCATAATAAAAGCTCCTGGTAACGCTTAGCAGCCAAGCGCGTGCTGAAGTAGCGAGTCTTAATGTCTTGTTGTCGGTTAAGCATCTGTGAGCCTGCTGAGCATCACAATTAGGCAATCAGGAACCAGGCGTTCGCCAGCGACGAACCCTACAACCGGCGACCAATGCGGCCCATTTAATAACAACGTGGTAAACGTGATGCTGCGATTTGATTTTGTAACGCTGAAACTGTTTGTGGCGATTGCCGATGAAGGGCGTTTAACTGCCGCTGCCGAGCGTGAGCATTTGGCGCTGGCAGCGGTGAGCAAGCGGGTGAGCGATTTAGAAACACTGGTGGGCACCGAGCTTTTGTATCGGCGGCCGCGCGGCGTAGAGCTAACCCCAGCGGGCCGCGCTTTTTTGCACCATGCCCGGCGCATTCTGGAAGATGTGGCGCGGCTACAGGCGGAGCTCAGTGAGTATGGCGAAGGGGTTCGAGGGCATGTGCGCATTCACTCCAATACCTCGGCCATTATTGCGTTTTTGCCGCAAGATTTAAGCGCCTTTGCCATCGAGTACCCGCAAATCAAAATCGATTTGCAGGAGCGCACCAGCAGCGAAGCGATCACCGCTGTGCGCGATGGCGTGGCAGATATCGGCATCTTTGCCAGCCACGTTGCCGCCGATGATTTAGAAGTACGCCCCTACCGGCGCGACCAGTTGGTATTGGTCACGCCGCAAGATCACCCGCTGGCAGTGCATGACAAGCTCTATCTGCATCAGGCAGCCGAGTACGACTTTGTCGGTTTACAGCAGGATGCCTCGCTGCAATCCCTGCTTCACGAGCAGGCAAGCCAGGCGGGCCGAACCCTGCGCATGCGCATTCAAGTGCGCAGTTTCGACGCTATTTGTCGCATGATTCATTACGGTATGGGCATCGGTGTGCTGCCCCAGCGCACGCTGTACCGTGACCTTAACGACCTCAAACTACGCATGATTCCGCTCGCTGACGAGTGGGCCACCCGCGAACTGGTGATTGGTATGCGCCACTACGCGGCGCTGCCCGTGGTATCCCGCCACTTGGTCGACCACTTGCTAACCCCCTCAGGCCCAACAGGAGAGACCCCATGACAACAGGCATCGCCCACGAAATAAAAGCGCTCACCTTTGATGTGTTTGGCACGGTAGTAGACTGGCGCAGCAGCGTTATTCGCGAAGGCGAACAGCTGAACCAGGCCAAAGGGCTGAACGTCGATTGGGCAAGGTTTGCCGACGAGTGGCGGGCAGGCTATGCCCCTGCGATGAACCGTGTGCGCCAGGGGGAGCTGCCCTGGACCAAGCTGGATGACTTGCACCGCATGACCCTTGACCAGCTACTGATTGCCTTTGGTATTGCCGACCAGCTAGATGAGGATGAAAAAGCGCACCTGAACCGCGTGTGGCACCGCTTAACGCCCTGGTCAGACAGCGTGGAAGGCCTATTGCAGTTAAAACAGCGATTTATCTTAGCGACACTCTCCAATGGCAACGTCTCGCTGCTGGTGAATATGGCGCGCCACGCCGGGCTTCCCTGGGACTGCGTGCTCTCCTCAGAGCTTGCAGGACACTACAAGCGCGACCCGGAGGTGTACCACATGGCCGCCAATCTCCTCGGCCTAAAGCCGTCGCAAATATTGATGGTGGCCGCCCATCAAGATGATCTGCAGGCCGCTCACCGGGAAGGCATGCGCACCGCCTTTGTGAAGCGCCCGCTGGAGTTTGGGCCAGATGCCACGCCGGATTTAAGTATCGACCCCCGCTTTGATTTCGTTGCAGAAGACTTCCTCGACTTGGCGCGGCAGCTTTCTACCACGTGGATGATCTAGTGCTGGTGCTGCCCCGTGGGGCGATTCGTCAGTACGTGGATGGGCTCAATGTGAATGTGCTGTCGATACAAGACGACTGGGCGCGGCGTAAGTTGAGCATTTATGTCAAAGATTTAGACCGCCTTTCCATGGCGGCACGGGTGCTGGTGGAGCATTTTATTCAGGCCGCCAGCGATGCTTCTTCAGCGCGATAGCCTGGGGTAAACGACTCTGCTTTCGCGATTGGAGAAGGCAGGTTCATCAATGACCAATATACAGTGCTATGGTTTGGCGTTATCACTTTAGACACCGCTAAGCGAACTCCCCTTGCTTACTCGGTTATCGGGAGAGGTGCAGTTAGGGCCTCCCACAGCACACAACATCACAACATGCTTCCCGACGCGTTGAGGAAAAACAATGACTAAATTAACACTACGCCACTTGCTTCCCGCTTCAATTCTAGCTGTAAGCGCTCTCACTGCCGCCACTGCCCAGGCGCAAACCGCACTGAACATGGGTTCGGTGCCGACGGGCACGGGTTGGTTCTTTGGTATTTCTGAAGGCGCACGGGTGATCAGCGCCAACACGCCCTACGAAATTACCGTGCGGGAAACCGGCGGCACCCGCGAAAACGCCATACGCCTCACCAACGGTGAACTGGATCTGGCCTTCACCGAGGCGTTAGTGGGCTACGAACAGTACAACGGAGAAGGCCGCTTTGCCGATACGCCCAACCCCGATGTGCGCTTGGTGTACTGGATTGCGCCTTCGACTATGCACTGGGCCGTTCGTCAGGACAGTGGCCTCGAGACCTTCGAAGACCTCAACGGAGAGCGCTTCAACCCCAGCAGCATCGGCGGGGGTGGCGAGTACATCACCGAGCAGGTGTTCGGCATCCTAGGCATCGAGCCCGATTTCCAGCGCATGCGCGTCAACGATGCGGCGGAAGGGGTCACCGATGGTCGTTTAGTGGGCTTTAGCTATAACGGCGTACCGCCCATTCCGCTGTTCACCGAAGTGCACTCCTCGCGGCCGCTACAGCTGCTGTCACTAACCGATGAGCAAGTATCGACGGTGACCACTGAGCTGCCCTTCCTGTCGCCCACCATCGTGCCGGCCGACACCTACACCGGCATGAGTGAAGCGCAGTCGCTGGGCATTTACATGGGCATTGCGGCCACCACCGACCTAGACGCCGACACCGTGTATGAACTCACCAAAGCCTACTGGGAAAACCACGACCAAGTGGCCGCCTCCTTCAAACCCGCGGGCAGTGTCGACCCCCAAACCGTGATCGATACTGCGACTTTCCCGCTGCATGCCGGCGCGCTGCGCTACTACCAGGAATTAGGGCTGGAGATCCCCGCCGACATTATTCCGCCTGAAGCGCAGTAACCCGCCCGTGCGCCCCGCCGATGTGATCGGCGGGGTAGTTTGCTATTAGCCTGACGCGCTGCCTAGTCTCCCCTTGATAGGCGGCGCGGGAGTTCCCTCATGGAAACCGCAAAAGAGTCAGTTGTTGAAAAATACCAGGAGGATGCAGGCAAGCGGCAGCTTACCGGCTTCTGGTTTATGGTGGCCCGCACGGCAGCGGTGGCAATGGCCATTTTTCACCTCTATACCGCCGTCACTGGGCCGGTGAACACCCAAAATGCGGTGCATTTGCTGTTTGCACTGCCGTTGATTTTCCTTGCTTACCATTGCCGAGTGCGGGATACCCAGCGCATTCCGTGGTTCGATGTCATCCCGATTCTATTAAGCGTGGTGATCAGCACCTATTACGTTTATCACTTCGACCGCATCATTTATCAGTTGGGCTACTTAATGCCCACCACGCTAGACCTAGTGTTTGGCGTTAGCGCGATTCTACTGCTGCTGGAAGCCTGCCGCCGAGCGATTGGCTTAGCGTTTCCTATTCTGGTGCTGATTGCCCTGGCGTATGCGGCCTTTGGGCAGCACCTGCCCGGCGTTTGGGGGCACGGCGGTTTCCGTTGGGATGATCTCGTCGCTACCTTCTATTTAGGGCCGACCGGTATTTTCGGCAGCCTAATGCGTACCTCGTCTACCGTGATTGTAGTGTTTATCATGTTTGGCGCGCTGCTGGTGACCACTGGCGGTGGCGACACCTTTATGCGCCTCTCCAATGCCGCGACGGGCGGTATGGCGGGCGGCCCTGCTAAAGCCGCCACGCTGTGTAGCGCCATGTTTGGCAGCATTAGCGGCAGTACCGCCGCCAACGTTGCTACCACGGGCGTCTTTACCATTCCGTTGATGAAGAAAAACGGCTACAGCGCACGCTTTGCTGCGGCCACCGAGGCCTCTGCCTCAACCGGAGGGCAAATTCTGCCGCCCATTATGGGCGCCGCGGCGTTTGTCATGGCCGATGTTATCTCCACAAGTTACCTGGATATCATCAGCGCCGCGCTGATACCTGCGCTGCTGTTCTACCTTGCCATTTGGATGAGCGTTCACTTTGAAGCCAAACGCCTGGGGTTAAACCCGATCCCGAAAGACCAGCGCCCGACGCTGCGCGAGGGGCTCTTCAATGTCGAAACCCTGCTGCTGCCGCTGGTGGTGCTGATTACCATGCTGGTTCTGCGTTACACGCCGACCACTGCGGCGGTGGCTGCGTACTTTACCGCGATGGTGCTGTACTTGGTGTCGCCGCGCAGTCAAGGCACGCTCTGGGAGCGGGTGAAAACACTACCGGCAGCGCTTGAAGCAGGGGCAATGACCGCTGCGATGATTGCGGTGATTATCGGCAGCGTGGCGATAATCGCGGCGGTAATCAGTATCACGGGACTGGGCCTAAAAGTATCCTCGCTGATTCTGATGGTGAGCGGTGGTGATGTGATGGTCACGCTGCTACTGGCGATGGTGGTGGCGATTATTCTGGGAATGGGCTTACCTACTGTAGCGGCGTACATGCTGGCGGCATCGGTGGTGGCAGCGGCGTTTGTTGAGGCAGGTTTGCCCAGTCTTTCTGCCCACCTGTTTATTCTCTACTTTGCGATCCTTTCGGGAGTAACGCCTCCCGTGGCGCTGGCGGCCTATATTGGCGGCGCGATTGCGGGCTCCCACTGGTTCCGCACCGCACTGACGGCGACGAAAATTTCCTTGGGCGGCTTCCTGATTCCGTTTATGTTTGTCTATCATCCGCCGCTGCTCGGGCAGGGCACCAAGTTGGAAATCGCCATGGCGGTGGCCTCGGGCGTGCTGGGTATTATTGCCTTGGCGGCCTCTACGATAGGCTACTTTGCCCGCCCCTGTTCCTGGGTAGAGCGCGGCCTGCTGCTGTTTGCCGCGTTAATGCTGATTAACGGCCAAGCCATTACGGACGTGGTGGGCATTGCCGTGATCGCCGGGATCTTCGTCTGGCAGCGGTATTTCAGCCACGCTGCTAAAGGGGGCCGCCCTTTAGCGCGCTCACCGAGCAAGGAGCCGCTTTAATGCACATTGTCATCCCCGATGATTACCAGGATTGTGTTCGTGACTTAGACGCCTTCGCCAAGCTGGCGGGGCACCACGTCACGATTTACACCGACACCGTGAGCGATGAAGACGAGTTGGTTGAGCGCTTTCAAGACGCCGATGCACTGGTGCTGATTCGGGAGCGCACGCCGATCACCGCGTCTTTGCTGGCGCGGCTGCCCAAGCTCAAGCTGATCAGCCAAACCGGCGGCGGCGCGGCGCATGTGGACATGGCCGCCTGCCGCGAGCACGGCGTGGTGGTACTGGCAGGCACCGGCTCGCCCTATGCGGCGGCCGAGCTCACCTGGGGGCTGGTGCTCTCTGCCATGCGGCGCATTCCTGAAGAGGTGGAAAACCTCAAGGCAGGCCGCTGGCAGCGCACCCTGGGCACCGGCCTGAAAGGGCGCACGCTAGGCGTATTTGGCTATGGAAAAATAGGCCAGTTAGTGGCCCGCTACGGCCAAGCGTTTGAAATGAACGTACTGGTATGGGGCCGCGAAGGCACTCGCCAGCGGGCCGCTGCGGCAGGGCTTGAGGTCGCGGCCTCGCAAGAGGATTTCTTCCAGCGTAGCGACGTGCTGAGCCTGAACCTGCGCTTGAACCCGGAAACTCGCGGCATCGTGACGGCCGCGAATTTAGCCAGCATGAAGCCCACGGCGGTGCTGGTGAATACCAGCCGCGCGCCGTTAGTGGAGGCGGGCGCTTTGGAAGCCGCGTTGAAAGCGGGCCGCCCCGGCATGGCCGCTGTGGACGTGTTTGATGAAGAGCCAGTGATAGAGCATACACTGCTGGCGCTGCCCAACTTCCTGGCCACGCCGCACCTGGGTTATGTAGAGAAAGACAGCTACGAGCTCTACTTTGGCGATGCGTTTGAGAACGTGCTGGCATTTGATGCAGGCACGCCGGGGCGCAACTTAGCAGAATGAACGCTCCCTGCCAGCGATGGCAGGGAGCGTGACTGTCAGCCCGACCAGCCCAGCAGTATGGGCACGTAAACTACCAGTAGCAGCACGCCAATTAGCCCTAGCAGGTAGGGGATAATAGCGCGGGTAATACGCTCTAGCGGCAGTTGGGTGACGGACGACGCCACGTACAAGTTGATCGCCACGGGTGGGGTAATCATGCCAATCGATAGCCCCACCACAATGATCAGCCCGAAGTGGATCGGGTCGATGCCCAGCTGCAGCACCAGCGGCAGCAGTACCGGGGTGAGGATGATCAAGGCACTGGCCGTTTCGATGAACACTCCAGTGAGCAGAATGATTCCCACGATCAGTAGCATGATCACGTAAGGGTTGGTGGAGAGCGACAGCACCGCTTGGGCAATCGCGCCGGGCACCTGCCAGCTAGAGAGCGTCCAGCTCAGCACCGCTGACATGGCGATCACTAGCATGATCACCGCCGTGGTCATCGCCGAGCGAATCAACAGCTTGTACACCTGGGGCAGGGTCAAGTCGCGATACACGAAGAGCGACACCAGCAGGGCGTAGTTCACCGCCACCACGGCGGCTTCCGACGGCGTGAAAATTCCCGAAAAGATGCCCCCTAGAATGATCACCGGGGTCATCAAGCCCCAACTCGCGGCCTTGAACGTGTGCCACATGGTGGCCAGCGACAGCGGGGTCCCTTTCGGGTACTGGCGTTTGTACGCCTGGGTAATGGCGATGGCCATGAGGGCCACGCCCATCGCCAGCCCCGGCAAAAAGCCGTTCAAGAACAGTTCGGAAACCGACTGCTGGGCGATGACTGCGTAGATGATCATCGGCACCGACGGGGGTATCACCACGCCAATGGTACCGCTGGCGGCAATCAGGCTGGCCGCCGAGGCGGGGTCGTAGCCTTTGCGTTTGAGCTCCGGCACCAGGCTTGAGCCCACCGCCGCCGTGGTGGCCGCGCCGGAGCCGGAAATGGCCGCGAAGAACATGCCCGCCATGACGGAGACCACCGACAAGCCGCCGCGCATGAAGCCCACCAGCGAATCGGCAAAGCTCACCAGACGCTCGCTGACTTTGCCCTGGGCCATTAAATCCCCAGCCAGAATGAACATCGGAATGGCCACCAAGGCGAACGAGTTGATGCCCTGGAACATCTGCTGAGTGACCACCATCAGCGGCACGCCGGATTGATACAGCGCGTAGAGCGTGCTGGCGCCAATCGCAAAGGCAATCGGCACGCCTAGCAGCATGAACAGAAAGAACAGCCCGAACAGCAGCAGGGTCATAACGACGCCTCCTGGGACGGGGGCAGCTCGCCGTTCACCAGCAGCTCGACCATATCGACCAGCGCATACCACGCCATGATCGCCGCGCAGACCGGCATCACGGCGTAGACATAGGTCATCGAGAGCCGTAGCGAAGCGGATTTCTGGAAGCTCTGCACCTGCATGTAGCGGTAGCCGATGACGATCAGCGTGATCATGAACGCCACCACAATCGCCAACGCCGCCAGCCTGGCCAGCTTGCGCATCGGGAGGGGCAAGGCATCCACCGCGAAGCTGACCGCGATATGTCGCCCGCGCTGAAACGCCAGCGTGCCCGCGAGAAAGGTGATCCACACCAGTAGAAACCGCGCGACCTCTTCGGTCCAACCCACGGCGCTGAACAGCACCCGCGAAACGATCTGTAGCGTGATCACACCGATCAACGCCGCCATGCCCGCAAACACCACGGGCTGGATGATGGCATCCAGCCCGCGTTCAATGCGTTGCAGCAGCGTCAACAGAGGCTGTGCAAACGACATCACTGTTGCAGCGCCTCCTGGATACGCGGCAGGTAGTCACCGAACTGCTCGCCGTACTTCTCGTATACCGGCGCAACGGCGGACTGAAAGGCTTCCATGTCCGGCGTGTCGTTGATCTCCATGCCCGCGTCGCGCAGCGCCTGCAACTGCTCCGCTTCCATCTCTGCGTTCACCTGGCGCTCGTGCTCGGCAGCTTCCTGGGCGGCTTCTTCCAATACTGCTTGGGCAGCCTCGGGGAGCTGGTTCCAGGCGGGCATGCCCATCACGAAGATCGCCGGTGCGTAGGTGTGGCGCGAGAGCGTCATGTAGTTCTGGGTTTCATCCAGGTTGAACGAGTGGATCACGTTCACCGGGTTCTCCTGGCCGTCGATGGTGCCCTGCTGCATGGCGGTGAGCGCTTCGGTCCACGCCATCGGGATCGCATTGGCCCCCAGCTCGCGGAAGGTGTCGGTGTAGACCGGGTTTTCCATCACGCGGATGCGCAGTCCGTCCAAGTCTTCCGGCGAGTTAACGGCGCGTTCGCTGTTGGTCAGGTTACGGAAACCGCGTTCGGCGTAAGCCAAGCCTTTCAGGTTCACGTCCGCCAGCTTATCCAACAGCTCCTGGCCGATGGGACCATCCAGCACGCTATAGGCGGCTTCCGGGGAGGGGAACAGGAACGGCAGTTCGAAGACCGCCATCTCTTCGACAAAGTTGGCCACCGGCCCGTTGGTGATCACGCCCATGTCCACGGTGCCGATCTGCATGCCTTCCAGCAGCGTGCGCTCATCGCCCAGCGAGGCATTGGGGAAGATCTCGATATTCACCTTGCCATCGGTGCGCTCTTCCACCAGCTCTTCGAACTTGGTGGCCGCGATATGGAAGCCATCCTGCTCGTTGACCACGTGGGCCAGGCGCAGCGTGACCGGGTCCATATCCGCAAAGTCGTTGGCGTTCGCGGCGCCGACCAGCGCCAGTGAGATGCCCAGTGCCAGCGTACTACGTGCAAATGTTTTCATTTATTATGTTCCCAATATGACCAAGGGGGTTAAGAGGTGCAAAAGTGCCCCAAGAGCATGCACCACCGCAGGGAAAACGGTCAATCACAAGTCGGCCTAAAACCGCCCCGCCGCTAGACACGGCCCGCCCACACGGGTACGATACGCACCCAAAGCGCCCGTAGCTCAGTTGGATAGAGTGTCGGCCTCCGAAGCCGAAGGTCGCAGGTTCAATTCCTGCCGGGCGCGCCAAATTGAAAAAATGGCCTGCGATTTCTCGCAGGCCATTTTTGTTTGGCTGGCTTCGCTTATGAGCGATTATTTAGATAATCCCATGCAGCCCTTGTAGCATGTGCCCCATGTAATGAAACCTAAGGCGCTACGTAATAGGCGCCGCAACAGTGTATTAGCTACCGATCCTCATGTAAGCGACCTTCCACATACTTGTGAAGGATACTGGCAACCAGTGTTTGATAGGGAATACCTTCGGCCAGCGCCTTCTTCTGGAGCCCCCTGAGATCCTTGGAAGAAAGCCTGATGTTGATACGGGCATCTTTTTTGAACATAGCGTCGGCGTACTGTTGATGCCGCGCTTTCCTATCCTTTACATCTGGTGCGCGCTGCATTTCATCTGCTTCAAAAGCATCCAGGATTTCCAGCTCTTCTTTATCCAACCTGCTCATTTCGGACCTCCCAAATAGGTTTTGGTCGCCTTCCGGCTCGGGATGATCGTTTTCAGAAAAACCTCATCCTCTGACTCCACGAAGGGTACGAGGTATGCATACTCCTCTATCTCAATCACATGGATTTGTTGACCCGGATACCGCTCCTGATTCGGATGCTCAAACGTATCTAGGATACCTCCGATCGAGATGTGAAAAACCACATCCTCAAACGAGATATCTCTTTCCACTCGGAGAAGTTTGTTCTTCTCTGGGTTCCATGTGATCGTTTTCATAGGTAGAGCGTAGCACGTTGTGTGCTCTTTGTACTCAATTCCTGGTGCCTCGTTAGGACTTTTTACCACTCAGTTGGGCCTTTATTGCCTCAACCTGTACCAAAAATGAGCGCGTTGATACGTCAATGGCCCTTGCTCGGCAATAAAGACTAATCGTGAAATCCATTAGTCGTAAGCCATACGTCGCACGGATGAGCAAGGAGACGAGGCGTTGGCAGTCTTCTCCCAAAAAGACGGGGAGTGCATAGCCCCTGAAAGCTCAATTCATCGTTTCTGTTATGTAGGGAGGGTGTGTGCTTGGGCGGTGCGGTTTGTCCGGGTATGCACATCAACCTGAGAGGTATTGGCGGCATTGCGCGTCCGTCGTGACACTGATTTGCACGTTATGTCTATTCCGATGCAGGTCATTGCCATGTCGCACTCCACTGGGGCCGTTGAGCCAGCGCTCTCTACTGAAGCCTCGGCTTTCAAGCCGATGTCTCTTGTTCTGGGCGTTCTAGTAAGTTTGGGAGTTTTCTTCCTTTTGCCCGAAACGCTGGCCTTCAATGCGCGTCTCGTCGCTGGCATTGCAATGCTGATGGCCACCTGGTGGATGACAGAGGCGATTCCCATTCCGGCGACATCGCTGCTTCCGCTCGTACTGTTCCCCTTTTTCGATATTGCGTCGGTCGGTGTGACCGCTGCGCCCTATGCCCACAGCATCGTCTTTCTCGTCTTGGGTGGCGTACTGCTGGGCTTGGCAACGCAGCGCTGGAATTTACATCGCCGCTTTGCGCTACTGACGGTGCTCACCGTGGGAACCAAGCCTGCGCAAATCGTCTTCGGTTTGATGTTCGCTAGCTGGTTCATCACCATGTGGGTGAGCAATACCGCCACCGCCGTCATTATGGTACCCATCGGCGGCTCGATCATCGCGCTGGTGGCGTCACTGGGTAACGGTGATGACACGCCCAAGTTCTCCGCCGCTGTTTTACTGGGGATTGCCTACGCCATCACCATCGGCTCCATGGCCACTCTGATTGGCCAGCCGCCGATGGCGCTAATGCGCGCCTACATGGCAGATACCCACGGGCTGAGTATCGGGTTTGGCCACTGGATGCTGGTGGGAGTGCCATTCTCATTCACCATGCTAGTGCTGGCTTGGTTCGTTCTGAACAAGCTGGTGTTCCGCTCGGAAGTCGAGAACATTCAGGGTGGTCGAGCGATGATCGCGTCGGAGCTCGAAAGGATGGGTCGCCTATCGCCTGAAGAGGCGCGCGTACTGATGGTGTTTGGCGGGGCCGTGTTCTGCTGGGTATGTTTACCCTTGATAGCGCGAATCTCGTCGGTGCAGAACGTCTTACCCTGGCTCTCCAATATCAACGACACCAGTGTGGCGATCCTCGCGGCGATTCTAATGTTCGTGATTCCCGCTTCTAAGGGAAAAGGGGCATTGCTGGATTGGTCGGCCACCCGCGACGTGCCCTGGGGAGTCCTGATTTTGTTTGGCGGTGGCCTAACACTCTCAGCCCAGTTCACCGCCACTGGCTTGAGTGCCTGGGTGGGCGAAAGCGTCTCGGGATTATCGGGGTTACCGCCGATCCTGATTCTCGCCATCACGGCTATCGTCATCATTCTATTGACCGAACTCACCAGTAACACGGCGACGGCGGCGGCCTTCTTCCCGATCATGGGATCGATTGCCGTGGGGCTGGGTATCGAACCCTTCCTGATGACCATCGTGGTCACCTTTGCCGTGAGCTGTGCCTTCATGCTGCCGGTCGCAACGCCTTCCAATGCCGTGGCGTTCGCCACGGGAGATCTGCCTATCCAAAGCATGATTCGAGCAGGTGTCTGGCTCAATGTCATCAGCCTGCTGGTGATCATGGTGGCGCTCTACACCATCGTACCGTTGGTCTTCGATGTCTCTTTCTAACCCGTGACGCTCAATGTCGTTGGTCGCCCTGCCGATTTGACGTTTCCAGATAGACGGCATAAGGTGTTCGTTATGCAAATTAATGTTCGCAGTAAGAACAAAGAGGCTCCCATGTCCCAGCCCTGTATTATCTGTGTCGCCATTACCGGCAGCCTGCCACGCAAAGAGAACAACCCAGCCGTACCGATTACGGTCGAGGAGCAGGTTGAGAGTACCCAGGCAGCGTTCGAAGCAGGGGCGACCATTGCCCACTGCCATGTGCGCAACGATGACCAAACCCCCTCATCTGACCCAGAAAAGTTTGGCCGCCTGATGGAAGGGCTCAAAAAGCACTGCCCGGGAATGATTATTCAGCTCTCCACCGGCGGGCGTTCCGGGGCAGGAGAAGCCCGGGGTGGGATGCTCCCGCTGAAGCCTGATATGGCCAGCCTCTCGGTGGGTTCCAATAACTTTCCCAACCGTGTCTACGAGAATCCGCCCCAACTGGTGGAGTGGCTGGCCGATGAGATGCTCAAGTACGGCGTCAAGCCAGAAATCGAAGCGTTCGACCTGTCGCATATCCACCAGGCAGTGAGTCTTTCCCAGCAAGGCAAGCTAAAGACGCCGCTCTATGTGCAGTTTGTCATGGGCGTGAAAAATGCGATGCCAGCGGACAAGCCCACCTTCGATTTCTACATCGAGACGCTCAAGCGGCTGGCGCCGGATGCGCAGTGGTGCGGTGCGGGCATTGGAGCCAACCAATACCTACTCAACGAGTGGTCGATTGCGGCTGGCGGCCATACGCGTACCGGGCTCGAAGATAACGTGCGCTTGGATAGTGACACCTTGGCGCCCTCCAACGCGGCCTTGGTCGAGCGCACCGTAGCCCTTTGCGAAAAGTATCAGCGCCCGGTGGCCACCTGGCAGCAAGCGCGTGAGATGCTCGGATTATGACTATAAAAAACAAACACTTGATAAGCAGGAGTGACGAGATGGCGGATACCACGGTGGTCGGTGATGCACCTGACATCGACGAGATCAAACGAGTCGTGCAGCTATATGTCGATGGCTTTCGAGGCAATAGACAAAAGCTGGAGGAGGCGTTTCATCAGGAGGCGTGGATTTTTGCGCTGGACGCGGAGGGTGCCTTGGCAACCGATCTCATTAGCGACCGTTTTGAGCGATGGGCGAATAGCCAGCGGCAGGTCAAGAGCCGTTTCATTGCCATCACCCAGGCCGGAGAGGTCGCCAGCGTGCTGCTAGGCTTCGATAATAGCGACAACCTGGAAGATTCTTGGGTCGATGTGATTGCGCTGATCAAAATCGATGGTAAATGGAAAATTACCAACAAGACGGCTGCTCATAGTACGCGTGCGGCGTGGGCCAAACCCATCGCCTAGCGCCGGATGACACTGGGCGCTATTCGGAGAACATCGAATACACCAAGCCCCGCAGCCAGCGGTTGCCGGGGTCTTGATGGAAACGGCGATGCCAGAAAAGATTGATGGGAATGTCTGGAAAGACCAGCGGGTGCTCGCGAACGGTGAGGCCAAATCGTTCGCAAGTCGCTTCGGCCAATTTATTCGTAACCGTCACGACGAGATCGCTGCTGCCCACGATGTAGGGAATGGCAGCGAAATGCGGCAGCGTCAATCTCACCGGGCGCTGAATGCCCGCGTTGGCGAGCTGCTCCTCTACCACGCCATGACCGGTACCGCTCGCGACGATGACGGCATGATGGGCTGAGCGAAACTCCTCGAGACCAAAATCGCCCTTGGCGAGTGGGTGGTTGTCACGCATCAGGCAAACATAGCGCTGCTCGAATAGCCGCTGTTGATAAAAGCCAGCGCCCAGCTGTGGTATCAGCCCAACGGCTAGATCGATCTGCCCCTCTTCCATCTCATACTTTAGCGCGTGGTGGCTGCTGCGAGCGGTGTGGAGCGAGACGCCGGGAGCCACTTGTGATAAATGCTGCAGTAAACGGGGTAGGAAAACGATTTCCCCAATATCGGTCATGTTGAGGTGAAAGGTACGGCCACTAAGGGCGGGATTGAAATCGTTGTGTAGGTTCAGTGTGTCATTCACTCTCGCTAACGCGTCGGCAAGCCCGGGATGAAGCTGGCTCGCGCGGGGCGTGGGCTGTAATCCCTGCGAGGTGCGTTCAAAGAGTTCGTCGTTCAATAGAAGACGCAAACGCTTCAAGGCATGGCTGACCGCAGGCTGGGTAATGCCCAGGCGTAGCGCGACACGCTGTGTATTTTGCTCTTGGTAGAGCAGATCGAACACCACCAGCAAGTTGAGATCGATATCGGCAAGCTTGATCATCAGAGTGGCCTCTGACGTGCATGCGACGATGGTCTACTTCTGTCACGGAGTGGTGGCTCAACTCTTTGTTTCATATCGTTATTAGCGCCGTTTATAGTTTGCATGAAGAGGGCTGTGTGGTGACCGTTGCCTCCTCCTAATAGCGTTATCAGTAGAGCGTGACGCTCGACATGATAACGATACACCGTGAAAGGGAGTGAAGCATGCACATCAAACATACCCAGCAAAAACGTCTCTCCATTGGCATTGTGGGAGGCGGTATCGGTGGCGTCGCCTTTGCCGTTGCGCTGTCGCGAGATAGCGGCCTTGATGTCCAGCTGTTCGAAGCCGCTCCGCAGTTCTCCGAAATCGGCGCTGGGGTCTCCTTTGGCCCCAATGCGGTACGAGCCATTCAGCTGTTGGGGTTGGAAGAGGCTTATCAGCGTATTGCTGACGCCTCACCAGCCCCCTTCGAAGATGTGTGGTTCGAGTGGCGCCGAGGCAGTGATGATACCTACTTGACGGCCAGCCTAGCGCCGGGCGTTGGCCAATCCTCGGTACACCGTGCCGACTTCCTCGATGCGATCGTTGCCCATCTGCCGGAGGGCATTGCGCATTTCGGCAAACGCTGTGTCGCAGTGACGCAAGACGACGTTAGCGCCACTGCCCACTTCGATGATGGCACGCACTTTACGGGGGATGTCATCATTGGCTTTGACGGCATCAAGTCGGCGGTCCGCTCCCATGTGTTACCGCCCGACCAGTATGGCGATATTGCGCCCTTCTGGAGCGGTACTTACGCGTATCGTGGCATGATTCCCACCCACACGTTAGTGACAGCGCTAGAGGCTAACGGCAGCGAGAAACGTTTGGCATGGGTGCCGCAAATGTATCTCGGTAAAGATCGCCATATTTTGACGTTTCCGGTCAAGCAGTCCCAGCTCGTCAACGTCGTTGCCTTCATCACGGACCGCTCGGTTCCCCACCCCCGGCTACCCGAGGGGGAGGAGTGGGTTCAGGCCGTCAGCCAGCAGGAAATGTTACAGGTCTTCGAAGATTGGAGTCCGGCTTGCCAGGCTATTCTCGCATCCATCGCCGAACCAACGCGCTGGGCGCTGCATGAGTTGCCCGAGCTTCCCTTCTATCAGCGCGAGCGGGTCATGGTTGTCGGCGATGCCGCCCATGCGCTCGTGCCCCACCAAGGGGCGGGGGCCGGACAGGCGCTCGAAGATGCCTACGTGCTGGCGACGCTACTGACAGACGTCCGCTGCGATCATCGCCGTGTGAGCGACATGTTGGCCGCTTTCGAGCACGTGCGCCATGCACGCACGTGTCGAGCGCAGCGTACTTCCCACGACGCCGGCGATGTCTATGAATATTCGGGAAAAGGCATTGGGGGCGATGAGAGCAAGCTCATCCACGATCTGGAAAATCGCTTCGACTGGCTGTGGAATCACGATCCACACGACGATGTCATTACGGCTCGGCAGTATCTCGAAACCGTATCTCGAGACCGTCTCTAGAAACTCCGCTTGAGGCGAGTGCGCGTCGAGCAACACGCTTGGATCATTCTTTTGTCTTATGGCGCTCTCTATCACGGCGAAGTGATCGCGTGGCTCTTTAACACGCGGTTGCGTATCGATACGCGCTGTATTCGGCGTTAAGCGCCCCTGGCGAGGGCGCGTGTCGTTCAGCGGCTCTCGCGCTCGGGGTTATGGGGAAAAAGTGGCTGAATAGCCGAGCCTGTCATGCGCTTGTGATACCTCCTTGGTATGGACGCGCACTTAAACAATATTGGTTCCGGCTTGCACGGGCACGCAAACTGCTCGATAGCGAAACGATTGCCTGATGCCGGAGCTGCCATGTCAACTGTTATCCAACGAATAGAGACGCTGCTGGTCGATTTACCGACCATCCGTCCTCACAAACTCTCGATGACCACCATGGCCTGCCAGACCATGGTGATCATTCGTATGCATCACTCAGACGGTATCGAGGGGCTGGGCGAAGGCACGACCATCGGCGGCCTAGCTTATGGCCCGGAGAGTCCCGAGAGTATCAAGCGCAACATCGATACGTACTTGGCACCTCTGCTGATTGGCCAGCCTTCCCATAACGTTCACCACGCCCGCGCGCTGCTCAATCGGCACGCCCGCGGCAACATGATCGCTAAATCCGCATTGGAAATGGCGCTGCTCGATGCCCAAGGCAAGCGCCTTGGGCTGAGCGTGGCCGAGCTGCTGGGAGGCGTGCGTCAGGATCATATCCCCGTTCTATGGACGCTCGCGAGTGGCGATACCGCGAAAGATATCGATGAAGCCATGCTGCGTTTAGAGCAGCGTCGGCACTGCGACTTCAAATTGAAAATCGGTGCCAATCCCGTGGGCCAGGACGTCCGCCACGTAGCGGCCATCAAGGAGGCCTTGGGAGACCGGGCGAGCGTGCGCGTCGATGTCAATCAAGCGTGGGACGAATCCACCGCCGTTCTCGGTATTCAGGCGTTACAAGAGGCGGGTATCGAGTTGATAGAGCAGCCCATCGGCGCGCGTGAGCATGCGGGATTGGTGCGTTTGGCGAACCGCTTCAATGTGCCCATGCTCGCCGATGAGGCCGTCCAGGATGCGCGCGACGGTCTTGATTTGGTATGCGGCGGCTTCAGCGGAGCCTTTGCACTGAAACTCGCCAAGTCGGGCGGGATTTACGGCGCACTGGAGCTCGCGCATGTCGCCCAGGCGGCCGGCATCGGCCTGTATGGCGGTACCTTGCTGGAAGGCACGATCGGTACCGCCGCGTCGCTGCATGCGTGGGCAACGCTACCGACCATGACCTGGGGAACGGAAATGTTCGGCCCGCTCTTGCTGCAAGACGATATCGTGGTGTCGCCTCTCGACTACAGCGAATTTGGGGTGGCCTTACCGCCCGGGCCAGGCCTGGGGATCACCTTGGATGAAGATAAGTTGGCGCACTACGCGCGCTAGCCAACGCGCCGCACGCTAAGACCGCAAACGAAAAGGAGAGCCATCGATATGCTGTTTCAAGTCGAGATGACCGTCAAATTGCCGACCGATATGCCCGCCGAGCAGGCCGCTAGTATCAAGGCAACCGAAAAAGCGTACTCCCAGGACCTGCAGCGCCAAGGCAAATGGCGCCACCTGTGGCGGGTGGCCGGTAGCTACTCGAACGTCAGTATCTTTGACGTAGAGGACAATGCCGAGCTTCAAGAGCTGGTCAGCAACCTGCCACTGTTCCCCTACATGGAGATCAGCGTCAAGCCGCTTTGCCGCCACCCCTCGTCCGTGCGTGACGACGACAGCTAATGCTCGGCGGAGCACGCCAAGGTACTGACCCATAACATCTATAATAATGTAGTGAGCTATCTCATGACCGTAAAAATCTTCGACACGCCCGAGGTTCAAGACTTTCTCAACGCCGTGGCCGGCCTGGATCAGGCAGGCGGCAATGATCGCGCCAAGCAGATCGTGCACCGGTTGGTAGGCGACCTGTTCAAACTGATCGACGACTTCGATGTCACCGAAGAAGAGTACTGGGCCGCCGTGAACCTGCTCAACGCGCTGGGTAGCCAGACCCAGTTCGGCCTGCTCTCGCCGGGGCTGGGGTTCGACCACTTCCTCGACATGCGCCACGACGCCATCGACGCCGAAGCCAAGCGCACCGGCGGCACCCCGCGCACCATTGAAGGCCCGCTCTACGTGGCCGGCGCCCCGGAAGCTGACGGCTTCGCCCGGATGGACGACGGCAGCGATCCCGACGGCGAGACCATGTGGCTGACCGGCCAAGTGCGCGACGTGAACGGCCAGCCGATCCCCGGCGCCAAGGTCGAGATCTGGCACTGCAACTCCAAAGGCGGCTACTCGTTCTTCGATCCTTCCCAGGACGAGTACAACATGCGCCGCACGATCTATGCCGACCGCGACGGCCGCTACACCGCCCGCAGCATCGTCCCGTCGGGCTACGGCGTGCCCGAAGGCGCCCCCACGGACGTCGTGCTCAAATCGCTGGGCCGCCACGGCCAGCGTCCGGCGCACATTCACTACTTCGTCTCGGCCCCCGGCCATCAACACCTGACGACTCAGATCAACCTCGCCGGTGACCCCTACACCTTCGACGACTTCGCCTTTGCCACGCGCGAAGAGCTGGTGGTGCCCGCCGAGCGCATCGACGACCCCGCCGAGATCGCCAAGCGCGATCTGGACGGCCCCTTCGCCCATGTGGTGTTCGATGTCGAGTTAGCGCCCACCGACGCCGCCGAGCTGCAGGTACGCCACGCCCGCCCCCGCGCCAAGGAAGACGAGCAGGATCTGGCCAGCCAACTGGCCGGTACGGCCAAGGTATAACCCCCTGTTTAAGAGGCGGGCCTTCCCCTTGGCCCGCCTTGACGCCCTAACAGCGCGACATCCTAACGAGGAGAGCGATCATGACCACACAGCTTGATCAACTCGAAGCCCGCGTGCGCGGAGCGGTACAAGACGACCCGGATCACGGCATTTTCCGCTGCCACCGCAGCATGTTCACCGACCCCGCCTTTTTCGAGCTGGAGATGAAGCACATCTTCGAAGGCAACTGGGTCTTTCTGGCCCACGAGAGCCAAGTGGCCGAGCCGGGCGACTACTTCACCACCACCGTTGGTCGTCAGCCGATCGTCATCACCCGCGACAAGCAGGGCGAGCTGCACGGCCTGATCAACGCCTGCGCCCACCGCGGCGCCACCCTCTGCCGCCGCAAGCGCGGCAACAAAGGCACCTTCACCTGCCCGTTCCACGGCTGGACCTTCAAAAACGACGGCCAGCTGCTCAAAGCCAAAAACGAAAAGACTGGCGCCTACCCCGACCAGTTCAAGCAAGACGGCTCCCACAACCTCAAGCGCCTACCGCGCTTCGCGAACTACAAAGGCTTTTTGTTCGGCAGCCTCAGCGACGACGTGCTACCCCTCGAGCAGCACCTGGGCGAAACGACCAAGGTCATCGATAACATCGTCGACCAAGCCCCCGAGGGTCTGGAAGTGCTGCGTGGCACCTCCTCCTACACCTACACCGGCAACTGGAAACTGCAGGCCGAAAACGGCGCCGACGGCTATCACGTCAGCTCCGTGCACTGGAACTACGCCTCCACCATGGAGCGCCGCAATTACGACGCCGGTGGTACCAAGGCGGTGGACGCCGACGGCTGGTCGAAGAGTAAAGGCGGCTTCTACTCCTACGAAAACGGCCACATGATGCTGTGGACCCGACTGCTTAACCCGGAAGTGCGCCCGGTCTATCAGCATAAGGACTGGATCCAGGAGCAGTTAGGCGACGCCCGTGCTGACTCCATCGTCAACCAGACGCGCAACCTCTGCCTCTATCCCAACGTCTACCTGATGGACCAGTTCTCCACGCAAATCCGCGTGATCCGTCCCATCGCCGTGGACAAAACCGAAGTCACCATCTACTGCTTCGCACCCAAAGGCGAATCGGCTGAAAACCGAGAAGTACGCATCCGCCAGTACGAAGACTTCTTCAACGTCTCCGGCATGGGCACCCCCGACGACCTCGAAGAGTTCCGCGCCTGCCAAGAAGGCTACAACGGCGCGCTGGCCGAATGGAACGACCTCTCCCGCGGGGCCCAACAGTGGATCGAAGGCGCCGATGAAACGGCCCAAGCGATCGACATGAAGCCCCTGCTCAGCGGTGCTTCCCCAGAAGACGAAGGGCTCTACGTGCTGCACCACAAGCACTGGGTCAGCGAAATGCTGCGCGCCATCGACAAAGAGCGCAGCCAATTTATCGCCACCGCGACCGCCTAAGCGCCCAGCGCCAGAAGAGAGGAGAGAAGTGCCATGAGCATTAGCTATCACGACATCCAAGCTTTTTTGTACCGCGAAGCACGGCTACTCGATGACCGGGAGTGGGACGAGTGGCTCACGCTGTACCGTAAGGACGCCGAGTTCTGGATGCCCGCCTGGGACGACGATGATCAGCTCACCCGCGATCCGCACAGCGAGATCTCGTTGATCTACTACCCCAACCGCGAAGGGCTGGAAGATCGGGTCTACCGGATCAAGACCGAGCGCAGCGGGGCGAGCACGCCGGAGCCGCGGACCACGCACCAGGTGACCAACCTCGAAATCCTGTCGCAAGACGACCAGACGGCCGAGCTGCGGTTCAACTGGCACACGCTGAGCCACCGCTACAAGAAGACGGACAGCTTCTTCGGCACGAGCTTCTACACCCTGGACGTCTCGGGCGAGCGTCCGCTCATCACAAGAAAAGTCGTGCAGCTGAACAACGACTACATCCATCAAGTCATCGACGTGTATCACGTATAAGCCGCATCGATGAGACAGGGACGTCGCTGATCGTGTCTTCCATCAACGCGAAGCGCGATGGACATAACAATCTAAAACAACACAATCCTGGTGAATCCATAATGAAAAATGTCAAAAAGACCACTCTCGTTGCTGCTCTGGGTACCACTCTGACGCTGTCGGCCATGGGCCTTTCGGCGAATGAAGATCCCGTGAAACTGGGGCTGATGCTGCCTTATTCAGGCACCTATACAGCGCTGGGCGAAGCCATCACTAACGGCTTGAAGCTGGCCATCGAGCAGGAGGGGGGACAGTTGGGCGGTCGCGACGTCGAGTACGTCGAGTTGGATTCCGAAGCCGATCCCTCCAAGGCTCCGCAAAACATGAGTCGTTTGGTCAACGGTGACAACGTGGACTTCGTGATAGGTCCGGTACACTCAGGCGTGGCGATGGGCATGCTGCGCGTGGCCAAACAAACCGGCGCCATTACGATCATCCCCAATGCAGGGCTTGGGGCGGCGACCAACGAACTGTGCATGCCGAACGTGTTTCGCACCTCCTTTAGTATGTGGCAAGACAGCTATCCCATGGGAAAAGTGGCCTACGAGCAAGGGCATAGAAACATCGTGACCATTACCTGGGACTACGCGGGTGGGAAAGAGGATCTAGCGGGCTTTGAAGAGGCCTTCACCTCGGAAGGCGGTGACATCGTTCAGCAGATTCTCGTGCCGTTTCCGAGCACCGAATTCCAGAGTTACCTGACGCAGATTGCCAGCCTTCAGCCGGATGCCGTGTACACCTTCTTCGCGGGGGGCGGTGGTGTCAGCTTCGTAAGGGATTACGCGGCGGCGGGGCTCAACGAGAGCATCCCTCTGCTGGGCTCCGGGTTCCTTACCGAAGGTAATCTAGCCGCCCTGGGCGATGCGGGTGAAGGCGTCATGACCACGCTTCATTACGCAGAAACGCTAGAAAACGACGCGAACCGCTCGTTCGTCGCCGCCTATGAAGACGCCTACGGTGAAGCGCCGGATACGTACGCGGTGCAAGGCTACGATACCGGCATGATGCTAGCCCAGGCGCTCAATGTGCTCGGTGGAGACACGTCAGACCGCGAGCGACTAATCGATGTCTTGGCAAATGTTCAGTTAGCCAGTCCACGAGGTCCGTTGAGCTTTTCGGACTCTCACCATCCCATCCAGAATGTCTACCTCCGCGAGATTCGTGACGGCAAGCACGAGGTCGTCAGCATTGCTGCCGAGAATCTAGAAGTGCCCGACGACGCCTGTCAGATGTAACGACACTTCGTACAGCTTGGGAGCGGGGCAATCCCGCTTCCCCTTTTATGCTCGGAGGGGTCTTATGGATCTCGCATTTTTTGGTGTCCAGCTGCTCAATGGGCTCCAGTATGGGTTGCTGCTGTTTTTGATAGCCAGTGGGTTAACGCTGATTTTTGGGATCATGGGCATCATCAATTTGGCCCATGGTGCCATGTACATGATCGGTGCCTATTTGGTGTATGACCTGACCATGCGTTTCGGCAACTTCTGGTTGGCCATCTTGGTTGCGATCCCCATCGCTATCGCACTCGGCCTGGTCATCGAGCGGCTGTTTCTCGATACGCTCTACAAGCGCGACCATCTCTATCAGGTGCTGCTGACCTTTGGGTTGATTTTAGTGCTCAACGAAGCCCAGCGAATCATCTGGGGCGGCGACGTGCATCGCGTGCCGGTACCTGCGCCGTTCGACGCCAGTATCCAACTCACCGACAACCTGCAGTATTCGGTCTATCGGCTCTTCGTCATGGGCGTTTGTCTGGCGTTGGCCGGCGTCATCTATGGCGTCATTCGCCATACCCGTCTGGGCATCATCATCCGGGCCGGTGCCGTGAATCGCGATATGGTGGAGGGGCTCGGTATCAATGTCCGTACGCTCTTCACACTGATTTTTAGCGTGGGTGTGGCGCTCACCGCCTTTGCCGGCATGATTGCCGCGCCGCTCACGTCGATTGCCCCCGGCATGGGTGACAGCATTTTGATCACCTGCTTCGTGGTCGTGGTCATCGGGGGGATTGGCTCCATCAAGGGTGCCTTTTGGGGAGCCATCATCATCGGCATGGCCACGACCTTCGGCGCTGTGCTCATTCCCAGTCTCGCCAGCATGGTGATCTATCTGATCATGGCAGCGGTTCTTTTGGTGAAACCGCGCGGTCTTTTCGCGTGAGGAGAACAAGCAATGTTACATAGATATCCCAAGCGCGTTGCCTACCTCATGTTGGGACTGACGGCGCTAGTGGCAACCTTTCCGCTGTGGGGCGAGGCGGTCTTCGGCAATCAGGCCAATTTCATGCTGGAGAAGCTGACCTTGATGTTGATTCTCGCGCTGTTTGCCATGAGCCTCGATTTGCTCGTGGGCATCGTGGGTCTGGTCAGCCTGGGGCACGCGCTCTTTTTCGGATTGGGCGCCTATACGCTTGCCCTCGCCAGCCCTGACTTTAGCCCGGCCTCCATGTGGTGGATGCTGCCTTTGGTGATCGGCGTGTCGGCCTGCGTTGGGCTCATCGTCAGCCTCTTGGTCATTCGCACCAAAGGTATCTTCTTCATCATGACGACGCTGGCGTTCGGTCAGATGCTTTACTACTTCATTAGCACGTCCCAGTTCGCGGGGGGCACCGATGGTGTCTTCATTATGTTCCGCCCCAGCTTGGCCGTGGGCGATACCCTGCTAGTCGATTTGGATGATCCTTACAGTTTCTTCTATTTCTGCCTGGTAACGCTGTTGGCGGGATACCTCTTTCTGCGCTGGCTGACCCGCTCCTACTTCGGTCAGGTGCTAGACGGCATTCATGATAACGAGCACCGCATGCAGGCCCTGGGCTATGCCACCAGTGGTTACAAGCTGATCGCTTTCGTGATTGCCGGGGTGATGGCCTCGATTGCCGGCATGCTGGCGGCGATGCAGTACGGCTTCGCCAATCCGGCCCAGCTCGGCTGGCACACGTCCGGTGAGGTACTGATGATGCTGATTCTGGGCGGTATGGGCACCATCTTTGGCCCCATTCTAGGCGCCTTCGCGTATGAAATACTGCTGTTCGTCTATGAGCATGCCACGACACATTGGCCCATTTTGATGGGGCTGACCATCATCGTGGCAGTGTTGGTGCTGCCGCGCGGTGTGGCAGGCCTGATGATCGCGCCTCCCTGGGCACGCAAACGCCGCACAACAGCCAGTGAAGCGCCGGAAAAGACGATCGTCTCCGCCCAGCCCGTGACACAGAGTAAGGTGGACTAGCCATGAGTGATGACATCGTATTAGCCACCCAGGGCTTGACGCGTCGTTTTGGTGGCCTCGTTGCCGTCAATGACGTGAACTTTGATGTGAAAGCCCACGAAATACATGCCATTTTGGGCCCCAACGGCGCCGGTAAAAGCACCTTGATCAATTTGCTCTCCGGTGAGATCCCCCCGTCGGAAGGTCAGGTGCTCTATCGACAAAAAGCGATTCAAGGCAAAAGTGCTCGCCAAATTGCACGCTTGGGCATTGGTCGCAGCCATCAGAAAACCAATATCTTTCCACGCCTTAGCTGCTTGCAGAATTGTGAGCTAGCGGCACGCATCCATATGGGCGGCGTGTTGGGTAGCTGGCGTTCCCGTCACACGGCGCAGCAGGTGAGCGAGCGCGCCCAAGAGGTGCTGGAAACCTGTCAGCTGAACCACCGGGCGCATACGACCGCCGCGGACATGAGTTACGGCGAGCAGCGCCAGCTTCAGATAGCCATGGTGCTGGCAACGGCACCCTCCTTGATGCTGCTAGACGAACCGATGGCCGGCATGGGGCGTGAAGAGACGGCGCAGGTCACGGAGCTGCTCGCCAGTTTGACCGACCGCTACACCCTGGTGTTGATCGAGCACGATATGGACTCGGTTTTCCGCTTGGCCAATCGCATCACGGTCATGGTCGATGGCTGTGTTCTCGAAAGTGGCCCGACGGAGCAGATACGTACCAGCGACAAGGTGCGCGATGTTTACTTGGGACGTCACGACGAAGGAGTAACCGCATGACCACAGAAGCCACCGTGACTCCCCTGATCGAAGCCCGCGGGCTGCACGCCTACTATGGCGAAAGCCATGTGTTGCACGGCGTCGATGTGACCCTAATGCCCGGAGAGACGCTCAGTTTGTTAGGGCGTAACGGTATGGGAAAAACCACCACGTTGAAGTCGATCCTCGGTTTTGTGCCACCACGCCGTGGGGACGTTTATATCAAGGGCGTGTCGACCGCGAAACGACGCCCATGGCAGTTGATGCGCCAAGGAATCGGGTACGTACCCGAAGGGCGCGGAATCTTTCCCGGGATCAGCGTGCGTGAGCACCTCATCATGGCGGCACGCCCCAATGAGCGGGGTGAGACCCCCTGGACCATGGAACGCGTACTGGACACGTTTCCGCGCCTGGGGCAACGCATTAACCATGATGGCGCGCTGCTGTCGGGCGGGGAGCAGCAGATGCTCTCGATAGGTCGAGCGCTGACGACGAACCCCGATCTGATGATCCTCGATGAAGCCACCGAAGGCTTGGCGCCGCTGATACGCGATGAAATCTGGAACATCATTCGCACTATCAAGGCCACGGGCATCTCGACGATCATCGTCGATAAAAACATCGATAATCTGCTGGAAGTGGCTGAGAAGCACTTGCTGTTAGTGAAAGGCGAAGTGAAGTACAGCGGTGACTCAAAGGGGCTCAGGAATAACCCAGAACTGTTGGAAACGCACCTGGGCGTTGCGTAATGGAGGGCCTGGCCGAGCTCTCTTTGCCAGGCCATTACACAGGGCCGTGACCCTTAATCGCGTTGGGATACTGTGGGTATGCAATTACACAAAGACTGGTCGGTGTCTGCGATCACCGCAGGCTTCGTGGCCGTGCTGGTCTCGTACTCTGGACCGCTGGCCATCTTTTTCCAGGCCGCTCAGAGTGCTGACATCTCGAGCACGATGATGACCTCCTGGGTATGGGCCATCTCCATGGGGGCCGCCATCTCGGGGATTTTGCTGAGCGTATGGTTGAAGGTACCGGTGGTGACCGCGTGGTCGGCGCCGGGAACCGCTTTGTTGGTGACGCTTTTTCCAGAGCTGTCGCTCAACGAAGCGGTGGGCGCTTACCTGACGGCCGCCATTCTGTTATTCGGGATCGGCATCACCGGATCGTTCGATCGCATCATCCAGCTGATTCCTCCCGGTATTGCCAGCGCCATGATGGCTGGCATCTTGTTCCAATTTGGCGTCGGCATTTTCGAGTCGTTACGCAATGTGCCGACGTTGGCGATTGGCATGATGATCGCTTATCTGGTTTTCAAACGTCTGACGCCGCGCTACAGCTTGATTTGCCTATTATTAGTCGGTGTCGTGTTGGCGGTTCTTTTGGAGGGAGCCAGCCTCGAGGGTGTCAGCGTTCAGTTGGCGCAGCCGCAGTTCATCCAACCCGATTGGACATGGAACGCGACCTTGAGCTTGGCGATACCGCTGGTACTCGTCAGCCTGACGGGCCAGTTCCTACCGGGCATGGCGATATTGCGTACCTCGGGCTACATGACGCCTGCCAAGCCCATTGTCACGGTGGCCAGCGTCACGTCGCTGTTGACGGCCTTTTTTGGCGGCATCACGACGGTGATCGCCGCCATTACCGCCGCGATCTGCACCAGCAAAGAGGCGCATGAAGATCCGGACAAGCGCTACGTTGCCGGCGTCGCCAACGGTGTGTTCTATCTCGTGGGCGGACTGTTGGCAGGCACCATCGTGGCGCTATTTACTTCGCTGCCGAATGCCTTCGTGGCGGTATTGGCGGGCCTGGCGTTGATGGGGGCGATTAGCAGCAACATCAGCGCGTTTGCCGCCGAAAAGAGCCACTTGGAAGCTTCGGTATTGACCTTCGTCGCCACGGCATCCGGGGTGAGCTTTTTGGGGCTTGGGTCGGCTTTCTGGGGCGTGGTCGTAGGGGGGCTGGCGTACAACCTACTGCACCGGCGCTTCGCGCCACTGAACAATGACACGCAATAACAACAAAGGCGGCTGACACCGTCACTGGAGAGGAATGATGAAGACGATCGTCGTGGCTATTGATGACAGTGAAGGAGCATTGACCTCCATCGAGTTTGGTCGACGCCTCGCGTCGCAGCTGGGCGTTGAGATGAAGGCCGTCTCCGTGGTGCTCGAACAAGCAGACGTCAGTTCACGTTCGGCGCTGCTAAAAGCACGCCTCAAGGCGCAACGTGTCGACGATATGGCGCTGGAAGTGATTGCTCATCACAGCGTCAAGGACTACCTGGGAGCGCTGGCCAATCGGGAGGAGGTGGGGGTATGCATGATGGCTCATGGACGTCGCCCGGTGCCGGAAATGCTGATCGGAAGCGTGACGGCTGGCGTGGTTCGGCGTTCTCGACGGCCCGTTTTTTTATGCGGACCACGTTATAGTGGTCGCGCTCACCAGCACGTCGATGTATTGGCGGTCTGTGTCGATGGGTCTGCACTCTCTGAAAAAATGCTGCCCCATGCGGCCGAGCTAGCCAAACGATTGGGCGCGCGCTTACAGCTGCTACAAGTACTCGATACCCCAACGTTCAACAAACCGACATCGTTGGCCCCCGCCGATGTCTCGGAGTCGGCGTATTTATCGGGGTTGGCGCGCCGCGTTGGAAAAGACCAAGCACTGGAGGTTGACTGGGAGGTGCTTCATGGCGACCCAGCGGCGTCTATCGTGAGCTACCTAGCAGATAGTCACCATACCATGCTGGCGATGACGACCCATGGCCGCAGCGGCCTTTCTCAGGTAGTGGCAGGCAGCGTCAGTCACGAGGTCGTCCATGAAGCGCCGTGCCCGGTCGTCGTGCTCCGTCCCTAGTGCGATCGATGCGTGTGAGGCTACGGATACCGTCCCGAGCGTCGGTTATCGACCAGCACATCCAAAATGGCATTGGCCGTTTGCATGACGTGAGATGGCTTTTCACCACGGCGACGGCTACAGATAACGGGGGAAATGATACTGCTATCCGCTAAATAGACATAGGTGATGCCATCTCGCTGCACACGCTTGACTTGTTCCGGTACGAGCGTGATGCCAATGCCAGAAGCGACGAGGCTGAGTGCCGTTTGCACCTCGTTCGCTTCTTGAAAGACCTGAACCTTCAAGCCTCGCCTACGAAAAATGCCAAGTACCATGTCGGCTAAGCTCGGGCGTGGTTTGGCGGGAAAGAGAATGAGGGGGTAGCGGGCAAGCTCTTCACAGCTGGGGGTCGTTCCTTCGAGCGGGTGGCCGCTGGGTAACGCCGCGATAATGGGCTCCTCGAAAAGAATGTCCTGCTCCACATCGGGGTCGTCGATTCTGATACGGCCAAACCCCATATCGATCCGCCCGGCTTTCAAAGCCTGAATTTGCTGCACCGTCGTCAGCTCCGCTAACGATAGCTCGACATTGTCCATTTGTCTTAAATCACGCACGAGCGTGGGCAACTGCCCATAGAAAACCGAAGGCACAAAGCCAATCCCAAATAGCTGACGTTTATGGCGCGCCATATGGCGAGTAGCCTCCACCGTAACATCGACTTTTTCTAATATTTGTATGGCGTGTTGTTGAAAGAAAATGCCTGATGGGGTGAGCTGTAGGCCTCGTGAACTGCGCTCGAACAGTTCCGTGCCTACCTCTTGCTCCAACTGCTTGATCTGACGAGAAAGCGGAGGTTGCGACATATGGAGCCGCTCTGCGGCAGACGTGAAGTTTAGCTCTTCGGCAACCACGCAGAAGTATCTAAGATGGCGTAGCTCCATTATACCTCCTGGGTATGGCTTTCTGTCCGAAAGATATTGGAGAAATGCCAATGGAAATGGCATTTTCTAGCTATAATTAATCTTTCTGGCAGAGCGCTCAAAATACCTAAAAAGTATAAGCTATCAGTTTTGCTGAAGGATATTTCTCATACTTTAGTCAATGTCGGAGATGTTATGTATACCAAGATTTTGGTGCCTATCGATGGTTCTGTACACTCACAGCATGCGCTGTCCGTGGCGTGCAAATTGTCAGAGCAAAACAGTACGAAGGTTTACGTGCTGCATATTCCTGAGGTGGTTGGTAACACTACCAAGCTGATCTGGGGTGTCGGCGCGCTTGCAAGTGATGCAACGTCCGAACACTTGGCGTCAGCGGGCGAGGCACTGCTTGAAGAAGCCGAAACGTTTGCTAAAGCGAAAGGCATCCGCAATATCGAGACAATGATCGAACAAGGCAGGCCTGTCGATATCATATTGGAAGTATCAAGGCGCGAAGGCGTCGACGTGATCGTGATGGGTAGTCGCGGACTCAGTGATTTAGGCGGTATGGTCGCGGGAAGCGTATCGCATAAGGTAGGGCACTTGGCACAATGTGGCGTTATTACAGTTAGTTGAGTTGTCCGTCTGGCGCCCAACGAACCCATGGGCCGATGTCAGGTATTCAGAGAACTTTTTTATTTACCTCAAAATATGACCCGCCTTGAGTACCACCATAGCGGACGCTGGGCTTCCATTAGCAGTCATCACTGATCCTCCTCACGCCAAGAGCGGTCGAACTCACGCGCCCAGCGCGCCATGAACGCTTGGCGGCGTTGGGGGTCGACGAAAGCCAGCACCGAGGCGTTGAGTGGAATGGGGTAGAGGCGGTCGCCGACTTGGTCGCGAAGGCGCTGTGCCGTATAGGGCCCTATGATGTCGGGACGGACGCTGAACAGCGGGGTTTGTGCTGCGAGCACCCGCTGGCCATCACGGCTGAGCAGAAAGTTCATGAAGGCTTGGGCGGCGCGAGGGTTGGGCGCATCACGGTGGATGAAGCCGGTGCGCATTACCACCAAGGCGTAATCCTGGGGAACCTGAACGATCACTTCGGGATGCTCTTGGGCCCACACCATGGCGTAGGAACCCAGCAGGTTATAGCCCAGCCAGTAGCGTCCTTCCGATAGCCCTTCGAGCATCGTTCGGGTATTGGGAGCGAGGTGCGCATCGTTTGCGCCAAGCGCGGTGACCAGGTCCCAAAATCGCTCGGTATAGCGCGCATCTTGCTGAAAGAGCGTGTAGCCGATCCCGCTCTCGGACGGCGAATAGGTGGTGACCCTGCCTTGCAACGTATCGCGCTGGGTCTCCAGTAGGCGCTGTAAATCCGCATGGGTGTGCGGCGGCAGCATATGGCGCGCTAGATCGAGCCGGTAGGCCATGACGATCGGCTCGAAGGTAAACCCAAACACCTCATTACGCCATTTCGCCCATTCGGGCCACGCGTTGGCCAGCTCGGAGTCCAGCCGTTGGGCGTAGCCTTGATTGATGCGGTTCATCTGCCAAGGCATGGCGGAGCTGATCACCACATCGGGCGGCGGGTCGGCCGCCACGACTAAGCGGTCCACTTCCAAGGTGCTCCTGTCACGGTAGCTCAGCTCGATGCCCGGGTGGGCCTGCTCGAAAGTGGCCAGCAGCGGTGCGACCACCTGCCGATCCAAGGCGGCTTCGACCACGAGTGGCGTGACGGCCAGGCTGGGCAAGGACGCGAGCGAGCCCCCTATCAGTAACGCCACTACCCATACACGCTGCATCACGCTAGCTCCTCTAACGGTTGAACTGACGGTTGAAAGTGCACCTCGATGCGTAGCCCTTGGGGGAGGCGCTCTTTGATCTCGAGCGTGGCCGCGTGGCGCTGTGCAATGTTATCCACAATGGCAAGGCCCAATCCCGAGCCGTGAGTATCCTGGCGTCCGCCGCGCTCGAAGGGTTGCCGCAGTCGATGGCGAACCTCGGCGTCCACCCCAGGGCCATTGTCGTCGATGTACAGCACGAGCCCATCGTCGTTGGCGTAAAGGCCTAGCGTGATTTCGCTGCCCGGCGGCGTATAGCGCAGCGCGTTATCGATGAGATTACCCAGCAGTTCGCGCAGCGCCCAGGCTTGCCCCTGCACGACCATCGGCTCACTAGGCAGCTCTGCGAGCCCAAGATCATGCTGAGCCGCCATGTCGCGCTGGGCCCACTCGAGCACGCTGTCGCGGAGCAGCGCCCCCAGGTCGAGCGGCTGACTCTCTTCTGCCTCCTCCATGTGACGAAGTCGCGCCAGGCTGAGCAGCTGTCCGGCTAGACGGCTGGTACGCTGGGCACCCTCGTGGACATCGACAAGCGCCTGATACCACACGTCGGGAGCATGACTCTGCAGCGCAAGTTCGCTGGTGCTTTGTAGGCCGGCCAGCGGCGTTTTGAGCTGATGGCTGGCGTCGGCCGTAAAGCGGAGTAAGTTGTCGCGACTCTTGCGCTGTCGGCTGAACAGAGTATCCAATGCCTCGACCATCTCGCGCAGCTCTTCCGGAACCTGCATATCGAGGGGGCGCATGTCGTCGGCCTGACGTTGGCGCAGACGATGGCGTAGCTGGCGCATGGGAGTTAGCGCCACGCGCATCGCCAGCAGCATCAAGAGAGCGGCCAGCAGCACCATGGCGACGAAACGGAGGATCGCGCGCTCGAAGAGTTCATGGGTCAAGACGCGTCGACCTTCGGTCGTATGACCGACCCATATCTGTACCGGGTCCTGAATGTCCCAGCCAGCCGAGTCGTATTCACGCCCATGCAGCCGCCACCGCGTGCCAGCCTGGGTCGTGTCCCGCCAAATCGGGGCGTCCGCTGCCGCGGCCTGATCGGCCTCGGGAATGACGATGTCGAGGTTATCCGAAATGCGTCGCCCATCGTGATCGAGCACGGTGTAGAAAACCCGCTCCTGATGGGCGGTGGCGAGAATCTGCAGCGCAGCGAGGGGAATGCTAACGACAGGGTCGCGGCCTTCCCACTGAATCGCATCGGCCACCGTCAGCGCGGCGGCGGCCAGCTGGCTATCGAAAGCGCGTTCGGCGGCACGCTGAGAGGCGCCATAGGCCTCCATCAAGAGCAGTGCCCCTAGCCCTGAGACCATGACCAGCAGCCAAATCGCCAAACGCGTCTTCAATGAACCTACGACCTGGGTCACGTTGGCGCTTCCTCGAGCCGATAGCCGAGGCCACGAAACGTACGGATGTGCAAACCGCTGCCCTGAAGGCGCTTACGTAACCGGCTAACGTACACCTCCAGTGCATTAGAGCCGACATCACCAAAGCTGAACACGCGACTTTCCAGCATCTCCCGTGGGGCAATACTGCCAGCGTGCAGCAAGAGGCCTTCGAGCAGGCGTCGCTCGCGGCGGGGCAGGGCAAGCGTGACCCCGTCGAGTGTGGCCGTGCCCGCCATTGGGTCGAGGCACAGCGGCCCTAGCATCAGACGATTATCGCTGCGCTGCTGGCTGCGGCGCAGCAGTGCGCGTACGCGCGCTTCGAGCTCCGCCAATGAAAACGGCTTGGCCAAGTAGTCGTCGGCGCCTAAATCGAGTCCCTTGACGCGATCTTCGATGCCATCTCTGGCCGTCAGGATCAGTACGGGGGTTTTGTCGCCACGCTCACGTAACTCGCTCAGCAGCTCGAGCCCGTTGCCATCGGGCAGGCCCAAGTCGAGCAGTAAGAGATCGAAGCGGTCATGGCGGAGCGCCGCGCGTGCATCCTTTAGCCGTGAGAAGGCGTCGACGCTATTGCCCAGCGGGGATAACGCGTTATCCAGCGAGCGGGCGATCATCGGATCGTCTTCGACGATGATTAGACGCATATGACTAAAGTCTCAGGAGGTGATCAAGTAAATGACAGGTTGATGAAAGGTTGCCTGCCTAACATGGCGCTGGTCATTCCAGTATGAACGGGTTCGGGCTTTCCTGCTCCCGCGTACCATAAAACAATAGGAGTTCGTCATGAAGCTCAACGCTACGCTACGCCACGCCTCTCGTCTCGCCCTGATGAGTAGTGCTCTGCTGATGGGCCAGGCACACGCTCAAGCCATCCCCGACGCGACCGAGTGTATCGCACCTGCCAAACCCGGCGGTGGCTACGATTTGACGTGTCGCTTGGCGGCGAACGGCCTGCAAGAGACGGCCTTGATCAGTCGTCCCATGATGGTGAGCTACATGCCCGGCGGTATCGGGGCGGTGGCGTATAACCATGTCAACGGCGTGCGCACGGATGACCCCGGTCTTATCGTGGCGGCCAGCACCGGTGCGGCGGTGAACCTGGCGCTGGGCAAGTTTGGCGAGTACGACGCCGATGAAGTGCGCTGGCTAGGGGCCTTGGGCGTTGATTACGGCGCGATCGTCGTCAGCGCCGATGCGCCCTGGCAGAACCTTGGCGACCTCATGGCGGACCTGAAAGAGAACCCGAACGAGATTGCTTTCGGTGCCGGTGGCACCGTGGGTAGCCAGGACTGGATGAAGGCAGCGCTGATTGCGAAATCCGGCGATATGTCGCCCAGAGACCTGCGCTACGTGGCCTTCGAGGGCGGTGGTGAGGCGCTGGCCGCCTTATTAGGTAACCATATTCAGGTGTTCACCGGTGACCTGTCCGAACTGAGGTCACAGCTCGAGGGCGGCACCATCCGCGTGTTGGCGGCGCTCTCCGAAGAGCGTATGGAAGGCCCCTATGCAGAGATTCCGACCGCTGCCGAACAGGGCTATGACGTGGAGTGGCCCATCTGGCGGGGTTACTACATGGGGCCAGAGGTCAGCGACGAAGCGTACCAGGCGTGGGTGGAGCGCATGCAGCAACTGGCGGAAGACCCGGTCTTCGCCGAGCTGCGTGAGGCGCGAGGTTTGTTCCCCATGGCGCGGTTCGGTGACGACTTCGATCGCTACGTCCAAGAACAGGTCGCTGAGTTCCAAGGTTTAGCTGCAGAAGTAGGTCTGACCCAATGAGAACCGCCGCCGACCGAATGCTGGGTATTGCGCTCATCGGTCTGGCGGCGTTCATCGCCGTCCAGGCCATGCAGCTAAAAACCACCTTTAGCTACGAACCCGTGGGTCCCAAGGCCTTTCCGATCGTGCTCGCCATCGTGTTGGCACTGCTCGCCTTGGTCATGGTCTTTAGACCGGGCCCGGATGGGGAATGGCCCCATAAAGCGCTGGCCCTTCGGCTACTCCTGGTACTGGCGCTGCTGTTGGCCTATGCCGTGCTGTTCACGCAGCTGGGATTCATCGTCTCATCGCTACTGGCGGTCACGGCGTTGGCAAAGCTATTCGGCGCCTCTTGGGTGAAAGCACTGATGACCGGTGTCCTCATGTCGGTGGTCGGTTATTTTTTGTTCACCACCGCTCTCGGGATCAGCCTGCCCACCGGCTACTGGTTCGCCTCCTTTCTTTAACGGGTTGCTACGATGTTCGATTTCCTTATCGAGGGGTTTGGCGTTGCGCTAACCCCGCTCAATCTAGGCTTGGCGTTGCTGGGTGCGCTGCTGGGCACGCTGTTTGGCGCCTTGCCAGGCATTGGCCCCATCAACGGCATCGCGATTCTCATGCCGCTTGCCTATACGCTAGGGTTACCCGCTGAGTCTTCATTGATCTTGCTGGCCGCGGTCTACACCGGCGCCGAATATGGCGGCCGCATGTCGAGTATTTTGCTCAATGTCCCGGGTGACGCTGGGGCGGTCATGACTACCTTGGATGGCTATCCGCTGGCGCAGCGAGGGCTGGCAGGCCCAGCGCTGGGGTTGTCCGCCGTGAGCTCCTTCATTGGTGCGACCATTGCCATTCTAGGGTTGACGCTCTTTGCGCCGCTGCTGGCCAAGGTGGCAGTGCTGTTTGGCCCGGCAGAGTTTTTTGCCCTCATGGTCTTCGCGTTTTCGTCCATGTCGGTGATGATGGGCAAAGACCCCATCAAAACCGCGATTGGCGCCGTCCTCGGCATTCTGATTGGCACCGTCGGCATTGACTCGGGCAGCGGTGTACTGCGTTATACCTTCGGTATGCCCGAGCTTTACGACGGGATCGATTTCGTCGTGATGATCATCGGCTTATTCGCCATTAGTGAAATTCTGCTGATGCTGGAACACTCGCAGCGCAAGGGCGACGACGGCGAGCTGCCGGTCCTGGGGCGCGTTTTCGTCCGTCTCAAAGAGGTGCTGTGGTGTAAAGGAGCCATCATCCGCTCGGGGTTGATCGGCTTCATCATCGGCGTACTGCCGGGCACCGGCGCGTCGGTGGCAGGGGCGGTCTCCTACACCACGGAAAAGCGCCTCTCCGATAAAGATAACACCTTCGGCACCGGCGACATGCGCGGGCTGGCAGCGCCGGAATCGGCCAACAATGCTGCGGCGGTAGGTTCGTTCGTACCCATGCTGACCTTGGGCATCCCGGGGTCGGGTACGACGGCGGTCCTGCTCGGTGCGCTGATGCTCTACAACATCACGCCGGGCCCGATGATGTTTATCGAACGTCCTGAAGTGGCCGGAGGGCTGATCGCGTCTCTGTACATTGGCAACATCGTCTTGCTGATGCTCAACCTGCCACTGGCCGGTGTCTTCGCTCGGGTGCTGACCATTCCGCGTTGGGTGCTCGTGCCCGCCATTGCCATTTTGGCGTTCGTTGGGGTGTATCAGCTTCACTCCGACCTCTTCGCCATCTATTTGATGCTGTTGATCGGCGTGTTTGGCTATCTGCTGCGTAAGCTGGGTTTCTCGTTGGCTCCCGTCATCCTGGGCTACGTGCTGGGCGGACTGATGGAGCAGAACCTGCGCCGTGCCCTCTCCATTAGCGGTGGCGACGTCGGGATCCTATGGCAATCGGGCATTTCCTTAGGGCTCTGGGTGGCCGCGGTGCTGCTACTGGTGCTGCCCTGGTGGATACCCAAACTGCTGGCCGCGCGTCAACCTAGCACCCGCTAACGCAGTGCTCGTTTGACAGCCTTTCTCGCCCTGGGCCGTGTCGCGGTGCCAGGGCGATCGTTATTACACATGCATAGACTGGCTCGGCAAGCACGCTACATGACGTGCCTAACTGTTTTTATTCCCCATGGCCTTCATCGAATTGACCGTTCGCGCGCAACCGCTAGGATGTTCGTCAATCGTTAGCACGCTTTGAGTGCACCACGCTCTGGATGAAGCCTCCATGACCCTACTCGACAAACGCGCCTTCTATCTCTTGGAGGTCAGCAGCTGCGGCGGTATTCGCGCGGCGGCGGAGCATTTGCATACCAACCCGTCGGTGGTGAGCCGGCAGATCCGCTCGTTGGAGCAGGCGCTGGGCATGGCACTGCTGGAGCGTCAGGGGCGGCATGTGATGCTCACGGAGGCGGGTCAGCTGGTGGTGGATGGCTTTTTGGCCCAGCGGCGGCTGAACTCTGAGCTGGGCGATACGCTGTCGCGGCTACGTAACTTGCAGGCCGGGAAGGTGGTGGTGTCGGTGGGCGATGGCTTTGTGGATAGCTTTATCAACCATGTGATGAAGCGGGTCTCTGAGCACTATCCGGACGTACTCATCGAGATCAAAACCGGCATTTACTATCCTCGCGAACCCCATGAGATGGTGGCCAGCGACGAGGTGGATATTGCCATTACCTATGGGCCGATCTCTGACCCACGTTTGGTGGTGCACTCTTTCGAGCGAGGGCCGCTGTGTGCGCTCGTGGCGCCTTCCCATGCGTTGGCAGGGCATGAGCGTGTGAGCGTGTCGGAACTGCTGCAGCATAAGCTAATTTTTCTGCCCGATGTGTCGGGCTCTCAGCAGTTTGTGAATGCGCTATTTGGCGCAGCGGGGCAGCCTGCCACACCGGCGTATCGCTGTAATTTGCACTCTGTCTCGCGGCGTATGGCGAGCGCGGGCATTGGGGTGTCGTTTATGACTGCGGCTGCTGCACGCAGCGAGATTGAGGCGGGGCTACTGAAAGCAATCCCGATTGATCACCCCATGGCGGCCAGCAGCCAGGGCAACTTGGTAAAGCGTGTCGGCAGAAGGCTCTCGCCCGCTGCCGACTATTTGTGGAAGTTGATGATGGCGATGCAGTAGCGCTAGTTCGCCATCATGTAAACACCCGGGCCGATGGGCCAACCCATCATCAGCCAGAACATCAGAAACGCCGACCACGCCAGCAAGAAGCCCATGGCAAGGGGCAGCATAGTGGCAATCAGCGTGCCCAGCCCCATGTCCGGTTTGTAGCGCTGCATATACACCAATGCTACCGAGAAGTAGGGGCTCATGGGCGAGATGATGTTGGTGCTGGAATCCCCAATACGGAACATCGCCAGCACGAAGGCAGGGTCGAAATCGATCATCATCAGCATGGGTACAAACACAGGAGCCATCAGCGCCCACTGAGCCGAGCCACTGGTCATAAAGACGTTCAGCACCGCGCTCATGGCAATAAACGCCCCAACCAGGGGAAGCCCGGTAAAGCCGGTGCTTTGCAGCACGTTCGAGCCTTCGATGGCGATAAACTGGCCAAGCTCCGACCAGCGGAAGTAGGCAATAAACTGCGAGATCGCGAAGAACAGCACCAGGGTAGGGGCGAGGTCGCTGGCCGATTCCGCCATGCGCTGGGGCACATCGCGGCTGCTGGTAATCTTGCCGGTGGTGATTCCGTACACCAACCCAATGGTGACGAAGTAGATAAACATCAGCGGCACGAGCGAGCGCAGAAACGGCGAAGGAATCAAACCGCCGTCTTCGTTGCGCAGCGGCGAGGCTTCGGGCACTACTGCCAGGAGCACCAGGGCAATATAGGCCAGCGTTGCCAATCCTACGCGCTTGAGGCCACGCTTTTCGGCTTCCGTCAGCGTTGGCGTGACGATCTCGGTTTTGAAATCTTTACCCATAGGGAGCGTGCGCTGTAGCCGTGGCTCTACCACTTTATCGACCAGCAGGGTGCCGACGGCGGCCAGTACAAAGACTGAGCAGGCCACAAAGTAGTAGTTATCTACGGGCGAGATGTAAGCGTCTGGGTCTACTAGGCGCGCGGCATCGGTCGTAATGCCTGCAAACAGCGCGTCGCCCACGGTGATGAATAGGCTGGCATCAAATCCAGCCCCGGCAGCTGCGTAAGCGGCGGCAGCCCCCGCCACCGGGTGCCTGCCCACCGAGTAGTACACCATGGCGGCCAACGGAATCAGGATGAGGTAGTTGGCATCGGAGGCGATACTGCCGCAAATACCGGCCATAAATACGCAGAACGTTAGCAGCGAGGGCGGTGCTTTGGCGACGCTCACCTGCATCAGCGTCGACATCAGGCCCACTTTATCGGCCAGCCCAATGCCGAACATCACCACCAGAATCAGCCCAAGCGGCGGGAAGTTGACGAAGTTACTGACCACGCTGGTCAGCATGAACTCGACGCCATCCGCGGAGAGCAGGCCGCGAACGGTCACTTCTGCCTCGGTTTGTGGGTTGATCGCCGAGACGCCTAGCGTGGCTAAAATAGCGGAAATAACCACCACCAGGGCGGCCAAAATAGTGAATAGGATAAACGGGTGCGGCAGCTTATTGCCTACCCGCTCGATGGAAGCGAGAACACCTTGCATGACAGTTTCCTTATAAGAAGCCTTGTTATTCAACGTTGTTATGCCACTTAACGTGGCGGCTAGCGCTGTTAGTCGCGCTTCAGTAGTGATGTGGCCAGCGCCACAAACATGCCGCCTGCGACGGGCAGAATGGCATCGTTAAAGTCGTAGCGTTCGTTATGCAGGTAGGCGCTGTCGCCGTTCCCCACAAAGAAGAAACACCCCGGTACTTCTTGCAGGTAAAACGCAAAATCCTCAGCGCCCATGGTGGGCATGTAGTCCAGCTGCTGAATATCGGCGCTGACGCCTTGTTCGGCGGCAATCGCCAACACACGCTCCGACCAAGCGGTATCGTTTACTAACGGAGGGATTTGGTGCTGATGCTCTAGCTGAAAACGCGCGCCGTGAGCGGAACACACCCCATTAACGACCTGTTCCAGCTTGCCGACCAATGCAGCGCGGGAGTTTTCCCGGTCGCTGCGAATATTCACCAGCAGCTCTGCTTGGCCTGGAATCACGTTGGCAGCGTCGCCTGCTTGAAAGGCCGCGACGGTAATCACGCCTGCTTCCAGCGGTGATTTATGGCGGCCCACCAGCCCTTGCAGCTGCTGAACGAGAGACGCGCCAACATAGATCGGATCGACTGCTAAATGCGGCATGGCTGCGTGGCCGGAGACGCCTTCAATGGTGATTTTGAAGGTGTCGTTACCGCCCATGGCGGAGCCTGGTTTGACGAACAGCTGCCCTTCGGGAAAGCCAGGGCGGTTGTGGTAGCCAAAAATCGCGTCTACCTGCGGGTTTTGGAGCACGCCCGCTTTGACCATCTTATCGGCCCCGTTTCCACCCTCTTCTCCTGGCTGAAACAGCAGTTTGATGTGGCCGCAGAGCTGATCGCGCTGGGCGATAATCGCTTCAGCGGCGAGCAGCAGCGTCGCTGTGTGTCCATCGTGGCCGCAGGCGTGCATCAGCCCTTCTCGTTGGGAGCGGTGCGCAAAGCTGTTGGCTTCTTTGATCGGCAGCGCATCCATATCGGCCCGGAACGCAATCACTGGGCCTTCTCGGCCGGTGTCCAGCTCGGCCAGTACGCCGGTAGTAGCAATGCCTTCGGTGACCTTATAGCCCAGTGACGTCAGCCGTTCGGCCACCCGTTTGGCCGTGTCAGTTTCCTCGAATTTGAGCTCTGGATGCTGGTGAAGCTGATGGCGCACGGCCACCGCGTCGTCAATTTGTGGCTGGGTGAAAAAGGGGGATGAATACATGTCCTGTCCTTGCCGTTGTCTGTGTCGTTGTGGGCATCGGTAACGCTAAGCGACTTGGCGGGCAGGAACGAGTGCCAAAAGAGATGTGTTTGTTGCTTTCAAGGCAACGATGTGCGCAGGGGAGGCGCTGATGAATGTCGGAGATGGGAATTCGAATAAAACGTAGTATTGGGTGTGATTAAGGAACCGCTGATGTAGTGAAAGTGCCATTATGAGCGTTTCAGCCGCTTAGAGACGAATTGATCAGCGGTCCCTTAAGCCCGCCTCATTCACGAGGGCTCTGATTGGGCAGTCTGAAGCTACGTGCCATCGGCATTGCTCGTAAGGACCCGTATTTCCGGCGTGAGCGCCTGCTTCGTAATGCCCGAACGCTACGTTTCTTTCGCCGATTTATAACCTCCAGGAATTAATCTCGACCTTCAAAGCAGCCGTGATCGCCGACCGCCCCCGCGGCCGCTCGACTTCTGGTGCTGTGGTGGTCTCGCAGGAGCGTCAGCTCAGTGCGGTCAGCTTTGGCAGCCCCTTAAGCAAGGTCGGCCACCACTTGTCGGCGGCGGCACCCAGATGAACGGTGATTCGCCGAGCGTGCAGCCTCAGCGTGGCGGCGACCTTCAGCACCTGCTCGCGCATCCGGCTGAGGCTCCAGCCTTGCCGGGTTTGCCGCTCCAGCAGGCAGCGCAGGCCATGCAGGACCTGGTAGGCGTAGAGGCTGAGCAGCAGGCTCACCTCGTTGCGGGCCATCACGTCCTGTACGGTGGAGGCGCCGCGATCCGTCGACGAGAGGTGCACGTCGAGTGCCGACTTCACCTCGCCCATATGGGCTTCGGCGCTGCCCCGCTTGCGATAGAGCGCCAGGATCTTCTCCGGCGGCCAGTCGAACTTGCCGAGGTTGGTGACCAGGAAGAAGGCATGCAGCAGCAGGTCATCGGGGCGTTCCTGCACCACCAGCACTACGCGCCGCGGTGCCGGCCAGGAGCCGGCTTGA